>MFKK01000001.1:0-352 GCA_001781035.1 Candidatus Jorgensenbacteria bacterium RIFCSPLOWO2_01_FULL_45_25b
CCTCACGGGATACTTAGGCGCGAATTGGCTTATGCTTCTCGGGTATCAGTTTCTCTTCGGACTCGGTATAAGCGTACTCTCAAGCTGGATTGCCATTCGTCGCTATCTTCGGAACTAATACGTTGACCACCTCCCTTTTTCTGTCATTCTGACCCCGTCTTCGCGGGGGAATGTATTTCTGCGCATCTTGAGAAAAAAGAAGGATTTATATAGAATAATCCTGCTAACACTTATTGCCGGGTCGGCAGTCTTGCTTGTGAAAAGTCAAAGGCGAGTCGGGGTGAGTCTAGCGAAAAAACAATTGCCAGCTCGTCTAATGGTAGGACTTCGCCCTCTGGAGGCGAATATCGGG
>MFKK01000001.1:371-3026 GCA_001781035.1 Candidatus Jorgensenbacteria bacterium RIFCSPLOWO2_01_FULL_45_25b
GCCAGCTCGTCTAATGGTAGGACTTCGCCCTCTGGAGGCGAATATCGGGGTTCGAATCCCTGGCTGGCAGCAAATACAAAGCGAGCGTATCCTTGTGATGCGTTCGCTTTGTATTTATTATGTTTGGAAAGGGATTCGAACGGAACTTTTGCGCCCCGCCTAGCGGGGAGAGAGCAAAAGTCCGTGGCTCCGGAGGAGAAATTTGAGTCCTTTCAAATTTTGAGGGAGGAGGAATCCTTGGCTGGCAGTCCCGTAAAATAACAAAAAGAAGCAATTTATACAAATTGCTTCTTTTTGTTATCATGGGGCAAGCCACGAAGTGGATTGACGCGTGGTATTTTACGAGGGCTACCTGAGAAAACTGCATCATCCGATTGCAAAGATGTCGAAAAAGGCATATATATAGAGACATGAATCAAAAGTCATACACTTTTTGTAAGAGAATCATGACTTTCGGCCTCGGTGCTACGGTTTTAGTTACTTTTCCTCAGATCTGCCATGAATGTGAAGAAAAAGTAGGAAAACACCTACCCAAAGAAAGAGCATCTCATTATATTTATGCGTCGCAAATTGTTTCTTCTTTTGTGTCAGGATCACCATCAATAGCAACTGGACATGTCTTCTTGGTGTCTTGAGATTTTATGACTGATACAAGTCACCAAAATCTCAAGGCCAACTTCGCCAACCACTCATTGCGCATTTGGTAAAGTAACAGATTAATATATATGCCGATGTTTAAAAAACAAAATTCAAAACTTCTACAAATCAAAGAAATTACATTCAGGAGAGAAAGCGAACTACAAACATTGACCGAAGAAAATATTAACATTATTTTCGGTCTTCAATTTGTCGCAACCGAATACAAAATACAAAATCTATTCATTGATACTCTCGCTTTTGACCCCGAGAACAAAACCTTTGTTATCGTAGAATATAAACGCAACCAAAGCTTTAGCGTTGTAGACCAAGGTTTCTCGTATCTTGCTCTAATGTTAAATAACAAAGCGGAATTCGTTCTCGCATACAATGAAAAACTAAAAAAAAGTATGAGACGCGAAGAAGTCGATTGGTCACAGGCTCGAGTAATTTTTATTGCCCGTTCATTTACAGCGCACCAACAAAATGCGGTTAATTTTAAAAACATGCCATTTGAACTCTGGGAAGTAGTGCAATTCGAAAATAACCTTGTGCAGTACCGACGCATTGAAACCTCGCGTAGCACAGAATCACTCCAGCAGATAAAAAACATAACAGACGATACGCAAAAAGTGGCGAAAGAGGTAAAAACGTATTCCGAAGAAGATCTCGTCGGAGAAACTGGAGAAAGCTACGATTTGTACATATCTCTCAAAGAACAAATTTTACAAACATACCCCGATTTAGTGGTGAATCCAAAAAAATTTTATATCGGTTATCAAATAACAGACAATTGGAGAAACATTTTCAACATCAACAAAATACGCAGTGGACTCTTGCTCCACTTTACCAGAAGCAAACCAAAAAATTTTGACGACCCAAGAAAAAAACTTAAACGCATGGAAAAAGCAAGGAAATATTATGGGCAGGACATCACAATGCTTGAAATCAAAAATGCAAGCGATATTCGATATGCCATATTCATTATCGAGCAAGCGTACAATCGTTTTATAAAAGAATTTGGAAACTAAATAAAGCTACTTGAAATTACCTTACAAGACTTGAGCGTGAAAAATTCTAGTTCGAAATAGCCAGCTTTGCCTAAGAATGGTTGAGGAGGAGAAAACCTTGTTTAGTAGTTGTACATTATGCAATTCAATACCTCGTCATCATCAGTAGTTAAAAACATTTCAAGTTAAAATGAATAATAAATTTTTTGTAAGAAAAGAAAAGGCATTCTACGAGCAATTAAATATTTTCATAAAGGACAAAGTAGAGGAAAAAAAAGAATTCGATAAAAAATTCTTTTATACAATTTCTTCTTTTTTTGCGTTTTCTATTTTACTAGTTCAATTTACAAAAGGAACCGTTGTTGTCCCTTTCCTGCTAATAGCATGGGTATCCAATTTAATAGCCTTAATTTGTCATTTGATTGCTTACTTAATGGCGGCAAAAACTCACAGCGAAAGAATAAAAGACTTCCTTAATATGAACGGAGAAGATGATGAAAAAAATAAATTCTTTAAAGAAAATATTATAGAAAGTAAATCTAAATGGGCTAAGATCACTGCGGTTACAGAAATTATCAGTTATGGTTTTTTCATTGGAGCAATAATTTTTCTTCTCCTATTTTCTTATTTTAATTTGATATAAATAAAATTTCAGGTCACTATTTCCAATATAAGATTGAAGATAGGGTTAAGGCTAATGGATGGGAAACGCTTCCTGAACAAAGTTACATAGATGATATAGAACTTAAACCACGCAAAATTGATTTCGTTGCTTTACAAAAAAGAAAAAAGCAATAATCAACGAGGAAATCAATTAGCCATTGTCGTCGGGTGTAAATTTCTTCTCGAAGACGTGAATTGTTATTTGAGACCGAATCCTAAAAATAAAAAAGCATAAGCTCGAGACCCTTCCATGTACCACATCTACCTCCTCCAGTGCGGCGACAACAGCATCTACACGGGCATCACGAATAACATAGAGCGAAGATTTGAAGAACATAAAAACAAA
>MFKK01000001.1:3068-18259 GCA_001781035.1 Candidatus Jorgensenbacteria bacterium RIFCSPLOWO2_01_FULL_45_25b
CTAAGCCTAATAAAATTAAGGAAAACCAGTTGAGAAACGCCTCTCCGCTTGAACAGCCTCTGTTTTGAGTTTATTGTGTCGGGGATGGAGAGAACGGACGAGGAGCTTATTGAAGCGAAACTCATCCGCCTCCTCCTTCCGCCGGAAAGGCCTTTAAAAACAACAAGCACAAAGATAAGGTGATATGAAAAAAATATTTTCTAGGAAATTCATACAGAAAATAAAAAAATTCTGCGTAAGGCACAAGTTTACAAGCCTATTAATCTTGGTGATTCTCGGCTTCATAACCGCGCAAATTGGTAAAAGTATAGCAAATCGTAATATTGAAACGCGCTATGTGCTCTCCGCGGTTGAAAGGGGAACGCTTGTCACATCGGTTACGGGGAGCGGGCAGGTATCCGCCTCAAATCAGGTGGAAATAAAACCAAAAACATCGGGTGATGTTGTGGCCGTAAACATAAAAAGCGGTGATGAAGTAAAAGCAGGGACAGTCCTCGTGCGGTTGGACGCGAGAGACGCTCAAAAGGGAGTACGGGACGCGGAGGCAAATATGGAATCGGCGAAACTCTCTCTGGAAAAACTAATACAACCCGCCGACCAGCTCTCCATACTGCAGGCGGAAAATTCTCTCCTACAGGCGAAGGAATCAAAAAGAAAAGCGGAAGACGACCTGGAAAAAGCGTATGAGGATGGCTTTAGCGCGGTGACAAACGCCTTTCTTGACCTTCCGGATATCATGTCGGGCTTTCAGTCTTCCATGTTTGGAAGCGCAATCGGAGGGGGAGGGCAGTCAAACATTGATTACTACATAGATTCGGCGAAAACATACGATGAAAAAGCGAAGCAGTATGGAGAAAACACCAAAGAAGCCTATAAAAAAGCGAAGGAGCTGTACGATAAAAGTTTTGCGGACTACAAAACGGCAAGCCGACTCTCCGACAAAGAAACAATAGAAACGCTGGTTATAGAAGCTTACGAAACATCAAGGGAAATTTCGGAAATGATAAAAAGCGCCTCAAATCTCGTACAGTTCTATAGAGAAAAACTGACCGAACGGAATCTTAAACCTCACGCGTCATCCGAAACGCACCTTGCGGAATTAAGTTCATATACAAGTAAGACAACCTCCCATCTTTCAAACCTCCTTTCAATAAAGCGGACGATAGAAAATCAGAAAGAAAGCATAGCGAACGCAGGACGGACAATCGCCGAAAAAGAGGAAGCCTTCGCTAAGTTGAAGGCGGGTCCCGACGCGCTGGATATTGAATCGCAAAAACTGTCCATCCGTCAGCGGGAAAATTCTCTTCTTGACGCGAAAGAAAAGCTTGCCGATTCTGCCGTTCGCGCTCCCTTTGACGGCACGGTCGCGAAGCTAAGCGTGAAAAAGGGAGATTCCGCGACAACTGGAACCTCAATTATCACGTTTATCACGAAACAAAAAATAGCAGAAATTTCATTAAACGAAATTGACGTTGCAAAGGTAAAAACGGGGGCGCAAGCAACTCTTACGTTTGACGCGATTGAAGATTTAAGCGTTACGGGTAAGGTGGTTGAGGTAGAAACGGTTGGAACGGTAACGCAGGGAGTGGTAACGTATGGCATAAAAATAAGTTTTGACGCGGAAGATGAAAGAGTAAAGGCGGGAATGAGCGTCTCTACGGCGATTATTACGGATATAAAACAAGATGTGCTTCTGGTGCCGAATAGCGCGATAAAAACGCAGGGCGAAACCTCCTACGTTGAAATGTTTACTAGCCCCCTTGCGAAGAAGGAAGAAAATAATAGCGCGCAGGGAACGCCGTCATCTATTCCGCCGGATAGGCGCGAAGTGGAAATTGGCCTCTCAAACGACATCTCAACCGAAATCACAAGCGGTCTGGAAGAGGGTGAAATGATAATATCCCGCGTCATTCAGCCACAAACGAAGCAGGTGACAAATACCACCCCAAGTCTTTTTGGCTCCCAAGGCGGGGGACAGAGAGGAGGAAATATGGGAGGGGCGGTTCGTTTTGGAAGATAAACATTGTTATGTATGATAGAAATTCAAGATGTTCAAAAAACATACAAAACCGGCGATGTGGAATTTCAGGCTCTGCGGGGAGTAAGTTTTACGATTCAGGACGGGGAGTTTGTCGCGATTATGGGCCCGTCAGGTTCAGGCAAGTCAACTTTGATGCATATCTTGGGGGCGCTGGATACTCCGACAAGTGGAACATATTATCTTGACGGAAAAGACGTGGGCGCGTTAAGCGATGACGAACTCGCGGAAATAAGAAAAAACAACATAGGATTTATCTTTCAGTCGTTCAATCTTTTGCCTCGCGCGACTGTGCTTAGAAATGTGATGCTTCCGCTGGTATACGCGGATGTGCCTCCCGAAGAACGGAAGGAGCGCGCGGAAATAGCGCTGAAAGCGGCGGGCTTGGACGAGGAGCACTTCTTTCACCGCTCAAATCAGCTCTCAGGCGGTCAGGTTCAGCGCGTGGCAATCGCCCGCGCATTAGTAAACAACCCCACGCTCATATTGGCGGACGAGCCAACCGGAAACTTGGACACCAAAACCGGTGAGATTGTTTTAGGAACCTTCCAAAAACTGCATAGGGAAAAAAGGACGATTATTCTTATCACGCACGAGCGCGAAGTCGCGGAACACGCGGAGCGAATCATCTTTTTGCGGGATGGTTTATTGGAAGAAGACAGGAAGCATCACAAACAAAAAATAATATAACATATGACAGCGGGAGACATACTGCAAGAAACATATTCCGCCTTATCGGCAAATAAGGTAAGAACAGGGCTCACAATGCTTGGAATCATCATCGGGATAAGCTCCGTAATCGCGATGATTTCAATTGGGAAAGGAGCGCAAAATTCTATTCAATCCTCAATAGAAAGTTTGGGCTCAAACCTTTTAACTATTGTGCCCGGAGTCATCCAGCCCGGACGGGGAATCGTCTCCTCCGGCCGCGGCTCCGCGCAGTCTTTGGAGAATGATGATGTGGAAGCCCTGCGTTCCATTGAGGGAGTTGCCTATGTGTCGCCGGAACTGAATCGGAGATTCCAAATCGTCGCCTCTTCGGGTAATAATACGAACTCAACCGTCATCGGCACCACGCCAGAATATCAAACAATAAGAAATATGGCGCTGTTAGAAGGATCGTTTTTTACGGAAGCGCAGGTAAGAAGTTTGGGACGGGTGGCGGTGTTGGGTCCAACGGTCGCGGAAGATTTGTTTGGAGAAGCCGATCGAATTGGAAAAACAATCCGCATCAACAAAATGAACTTCAGGGTCATAGGCATCCTTGAATCAAAAGGAAGCGGAGGATTCGCGAACCCCGATGATACGATTTATGTGCCGTTGGGAACGATGCAAAAAATTCTCGCGGGCGTTGATTATCTCTCAACAATCGCGGTGAGCGTGGGAGATAAAGACCTTATGACGCAGGTGAAAGAAGAGGCGATTTCTATTCTTTCAGCAAAGCATCGCGTTGATTTCGAAAACCCCGATTTTTCAATCGTATCTCAAGCGGATATTTTAGGAGCTCTTACGCAAATCATAGATACATTCACCATATTTCTCGCCTCAATCGCGAGCATTTCGCTTTTAGTAGGAGGTATCGGCATTATGAATATGATGCTCACGACCGTAACCGAGCGGACAAGAGAGATAGGTCTTCGGAAGGCGATCGGCGCGAAAAAACGGGATATCAATCTTCAATTTTTATCCGAAGCCGTCGCGCTTACGTGCGCGGGAGGAGTAATCGGCGTTCTCTTGGGATGGGGAATTTCGTATGGCATAACGAGTCTTGGTATCGTTCAGACAAAAGTTTCGCTCTCCTCTGTTCTTCTCGCCTTTGGCGTGTCGGCAACTATTGGAATCGTCTTCGGCTACTATCCGGCAGGGAGAGCGTCCAAACTTAGTCCGATTGAAGCATTGAGATATGAATAAGAAATACACGCGTTAAAGCATAAAGGTCAAAAAAATAAAAAAATACAAAAGAAAGCATGAAAAAAATAATTCCGATGATGATAGTAATCGTAATTGCGGGAGGAGCATTTTACGGAGGGATAATATATGGAAAGGGAAGGAGTGTTACAAAGGGACGAGGCGCGGGAACGTTTGCAAATCTTTCGCCGGAAGAACGTCAAGCGCGCATGGAACAATTTGCAGGTGGAGGAGCTGGTAGAATGGGTGGCGCGGGCAGAACAGGAGGAGTAACTTCCGGAGAAGTTATCTTAAAAGATGACAAGAGCGTTACCGTAAAGCTTTCAAATGGGGGCTCAAAAATTATATTTTTCTCTCCAACGACAGAGGTTGTGAAATCGGTAAAAGGACTATCGGAAGACTTAATAGTCGGAGAAGAAATAATTGTAACAGGAGAAGCGAATGCTGACGGAAGCCTGAACGCGAAATCTATTCAGATAAGAAAAAAAACCGTAATATTAGAGAAGCAGTGAAACAAAATCAGTTTTTTAAAACTGGCTTGCAAGAAAGCCAGTTTTGGCTTTTGGACACCTCGGAAAAAATCGTATAGCATGTACTCATGCAAAAAAATAAAAAAATAACAAACATCTTCATCATCGTCGGAGTCGTAATCGTACTCGGGGCTCTCTTTATAATTCCGCGCCTAACTAGCCCGGAAAGAGGTATCGTAAAAAATTGGAAAGAGGCGGATATTCGTTGTGTTGCCGAGGAAACCAAGCTTCTTCAGCACATTCATCCTCATCTTTCAATTATTATTGACAGCGAAGAAGAAGCGGTGCCGAAAAACATAGGAATCACTCCCTCCTGCACGGGAGAGCTTCACACGCACAACGAAACGGGAGAGATTCACGTTGAATCGGCGCGCGCGGATAAGGAATTTGCCATCGGACAATTCTTTGCCGTATGGGGAAAATCGATTGATAGAGAAGGATACACGGTAAAAATTATTATTGACGGAAAAGAAATGAAAAAAGAAGAGGCGGAAGGTCTTGCCTTCAAAGACAAACAGCAGATTGTTTTGGAGTACAGCAAGAAAATTTCTAATAACTAATATCTAATGGACATTGATACTTCATATTTGATTAGTAATTAGCCATTAGAAATTAGTAATTCTCTAGGTTTTCTTCCCTCCACCTGAATACCACGAAGCTTGAGCCTGCCCTCTCGCACCCCGCTCTCCAAAAGTTTTATTCTCTTATTTTTGGGGAAATCCAAAATCTGTACATCTGTTGTTCTTGTCCAAACTCCCGGCTCGGGATTCAAGGCGCGAATCATCCTATCTATATGAAGCGCCTTATCTTTATCGCCGGAGAGGGCGGAAATAAGATGTTCGCACGAAACAAAAGCATCATCCGTCGTGAATTTTTTTGTAAATGTCGCCTTCGCGTGTTCCTGCGCGACGGGCGTAAGTTCTCCCTCCATAAATTTCGGCAATATCTCAACAAGCATCTTCACCCCCAAATTAGCGAGCGTTCGTTCCAAAGCTTTCAACTTTAAACTTTCAACTTTCAACTGTTTTTGCGCGAGAATTGGACCATGATCCACCTCCTCATCCAAAAGAATAATGGAAACTCCTGTTATCTCGTCTCCGTTCAATATCGCCGTCTGAATCGGCGTCGGCCCGCGATGTCTCGGAAGAAGGGAAGGGTGGACATTTAGCGTGCCAAGTCGGGGAATGTCTAGTACATTTTTTGGAATAATCTTTCCGTACGCGACAACCAGAAAAAAATCCCAATCTTGATATAATAAACCTGTCGTGGGCCCGGGATGGTCCGAAACTGGGATTGTCACCTGGGTTTCCGGGGTTCGATTCTCCGCGGGTCCACGACTCTTATAGTTATCCACAAGCGTTGACTTTTTTATTTGGTTTGTTATACTTTGCTCAAGTGACAATCCCGGTTTCTTCGGACCATCCTGAAATTCCGCCAAAGCTCCGCCAAAAGCGGAGTTTTTGGTGTTCAGTATCTCTGGTTGCAACACTTGAAGACCTTCTCGCTCCGCAACGACTTTCACTGGAGGTGGGGTAAGAGTCTTATTTCGCCCCGCGGGCCTATCAGGGTTCGTAACCACGAGCGCGGGCGGCATATCGGCTATAATAAGTTTTTCTAAAATAATGGAAGCAAATTCGGGAGTACCGAAGAAAATATATTTCATATATTTTTAAAATCTCTAATTTCCAAGCTCTAATCTCTAAACAATATCAATCCGTCAGCTGACGGACAAAATTCAAAGACGTTTTTTTTGTTTTGAGATTTGAGTTTTGGATTTGTTTAGAGATTAGGGTTTAGATATTAGAGATTAAGCTTTTAGGAATTAGAAACTCCTTCATCAAATTTCACTTGATGAAGATTGGTAGCTTTATCTATGAAGAGTACCCCGTCCAAATGGTCTATCTCGTGCTGAAAAACGTGCGCGAGAAGCCCAAACGCTCTTATCTTTGTTTTTTTTCCGTACACGGTATACCCCTCAAGCGTAAGAGAGTAAAAACGCTCCACATCGCCGTACACTCCGGGAATGCTCAAACAGCCCTCTTCCATCACAACGGTTTCTTTTGAGGTTTTCTTAATAACGGGGTTTATAAATGAATAGAATGTGCGCTTTCCGTCTTTCTGCGGGACTTGAGCGATAAAAAGACGCTTCTGAACGCCTACCTGATTCGCGCTAAGCCCGACGCCCCGCGCCTCCCGCATCGCCTTTCGCATATCCGAAACAAGCTTCCGAAGCTCCGAAGGTTTTTCCGCTGAAAGGTTTGTGGAAGCAACCCTCATACGAAGGTGCTTCTCACTTTTTTTATTATCTATTGTTAGTATTTGCATAAATTAATTTCTATTAGTAATTAGGAATTAGAAATTTTATGAAACTCTTTTTTTTGCATGTCCTTATGGAAGAGTTTCATAAAATACCCTCCCTTATTTTTCACTCTTCGGCGGGAGGCGACATCTTTCGCGAGCCGTAAAAGAGCCTGCGGATTATGCTCTTTCGCGAGCTTAATGTAAAGAGATTTATGAATATCGTCGTTCAAAAGCTCGGCGATTTCAAGCCCGGTAAGCTGAAAGGACTTGTAAATTCGGCTCTTGCTTTTTCGAGTCTTCAGAAGGAGAAGATACCCGTCGTCCGTTGCTTTCTTCATATATAAGGGAACATATCTATCCATTCTAGCGGTATAGCGGGCAAGTCTCCAGTCTCTCATTTTGCAAAGCGAATAAAATTCTGATTTAATTAGCATTATGAAAGAAAAAAACATAGTCAACACGCTTATGAAACAAAAGTGGATAATTTTTGGGGGACTCATCGTTATTGGCGGGGTGTTTTTGGGTGGAGTGAGGTTTGGTAGTTTGTACGCGCCCAAAGAAGAAAAAGCATATACCGCTCTCACGACCTCCTCAACGCCTTTGGATTTTACGCTTCTTAAGGAAGCAATTAGTATCGCGAAGGAAAAATACGTTCACATTGATAAGGTAAAAGAAGAAGACTTCTTGTACGGCGCGGTAGAGGGAGCGATTGCTTCCGTCGGCGACCCCTACACCACCTTTTTCAGGCCGGATGACGCGAAAAAATTTGAAGAAGACATACGGGGAAATTTCGGCGGGATTGGCGCGGAAATCGGCATTCGCGACAAACAACTTCTTATCATCTCGCCACTCAAGGGAAATCCGGCGGAAGCGTTGGGCCTGAAAGCGGGAGATAAAATTCTGAAAATTGACGACAAAACCACCCAGGACATCACGGTAGAAGAAGCGGTAAAAAATATCCGGGGCGAGATTGGAACCACGGTGCGCCTCCTTATCTTCCGCGAAGGATGGAATGACGCGAAGGAATTTAAGATTACGCGGGCGATTATTAATTTGCCGACGCTTGATTTGGAAATGATTTCTCTTCCGGGAAGCGAAGATAAAAACATCGCCTATATTCAGCTTCACACCTTCAATGGGAACGCGACAAACCTCTTTTACAAAGCGGCATTCTCCGCGCTCCTGCAGGGAACAAACGGAGTTGTTCTTGACCTTCGGAACAATTCGGGTGGCTATCTTGATGTCGCGATAGATATCGCGGGCTGGTTCATGAAAAAAGGAGAGGTTGTAACGAAAGAAAAATTCCGGTCGGGAAAAACGGAGCAGTTGATAGCGAGAGGGAACGGAGCCCTAAAGGACATCCCCGTTGTGGTATTGGTAAACGAAGGCTCTGCTTCCGCGTCGGAAATTTTAGCGGGAGCGCTTCGGGACAATCGCGGAGCGAAACTTATTGGCGAAAAAACATTCGGGAAGGGGTCGGTTCAAGAGTTGGAGAAACTGCGGGATGGGTCAACTCTAAAAATATCCATTGCCGAATGGCTAACTCCTCTTGGAGGCTCCATTGACCATGTGGGATTGGAACCGGACGTAAAAATAAAACCTTTGGAAGAAAAGGAGGAAAGTAAAAAAGACGAAAAGAAAAAGGAAGACGTACAGCTGAAAAAAGCTCTTGAGGTTCTCGCTCCGTTAGTTTCAAAAGAAAAAGCCCTACCAACCATCATGTTGGAGTAAATAGCTCGCGGATTTATAGTAGTTTGTGGATTCGGATAATTTGTAGTTTTGATGGTCTTCTAATATGAGAGTAATTCTTCTGAAAGATGTAAAAAATCTAGGCAAAAAAAATGAGATTAAAAATGTTCCAGATGGCTACGCGCGAAACTTTCTATTGAAGCAAGGCCTTGTAACGCAGGCGACAAACCAATCGGTCGCGGAGGTGATGGAACAAAAAAGGAGAGAGGAGGAGGAAAGAAAAAAGTTGTTTGAAGAGCGGACGGAAGAAAAGGGAAGACTGGAAAAAACAACACTGGAATATACATTGCGTACGGGAGAAAAAGGCGAGCCGTTCGGCTCGGTAAGCAGACATGAGATTGAAGAAAGTTTGAATAAAAAAGGCTTCTCAAGCATTCATATAAAGCTTGAAAAACCGCTAAAAACACTGGGGAGGCATGAGGTGGAAGTAGACTTGGGCGGAGGAGTGCGGGCACGCTTGAATGTAGAAGTGAACGCGAACAAATAATATAAGCAACATAAAAACGACCAGAAAGGTCGTTTTTATGCTTGCGTTACGTGAATCACCTTCACCGTTCGTTTAGACCCGTCAAACCGAGTTCGCTTTCTGTTGGTGAAAGAGACAGTTCCTTCTTTAAGAGCGTAGAGCGTGTCATCCGACCCGCGCTTCACATGCTTTCCGGGATAATATCGGGTACCCCGCTGACGGATAAGAATTTCTCCAATTCCAACCTTCTCGCCGGAAGAGCGTTTTATGCCCAAGCGTTTGGATTCGGAATCTCGTCCAAGCCGTGTAGAGCCTTTTGCTTTGGTATGCGCCATAGTGGTGAATCTCTAATTTAATATTTCCAAATTGTATATTAAAATTAAGCCACATGTCAACCATGTATCACCACATAAAAAAATGGATATTTGAACGAAAAAAATGGCTTATCTTCTGGAGCGTTTCCTTACTCCCGCTCCTTTTAAGTTTTGGTTTGGGGTACACCTTGGGCGCGCGCGAGCCCTCGCCAATCATCATAGAAAAATGCTCCGAATAACTAATCGCCGTCTATTTCCATATACTTCTATGAATTTCACGGCGAAACCACACGCTTCTTTCTACTTTCTGCTATAATAAACCATAGATATGCAAAAACAGCAGAAAGTAATAATCGTGATAGCCGTCCTTATCGTCGCGCTTCTTGTTGTTGTGGGAGTTATGACAAAGAAAGACCGCGAAGCTTTGAAAGAACAAAAAAGGGGAGGCGAAGAAGCCCTTCAAAAAACAGCGGAAGAAATAAAAAGAGAAAAAGAAATCTTTGTTGAAGAAGTGCCGAAATTTGTTGAGCTCACAAAACCGGCGGAATCATCGCCCGTCTCTCCGACGGCGGAAGGAGGGGAGGAGAACACGGGAGCAAAGCTGGGCATATTTGACCTGATGATGAGCAAGGACGGATACGCGCCAAACCAGCTTGCCGTAAAACAGGGAGATATCGTGCAAATTCGTCTGACCGCCGTTGACGGAGATTATGATTTTTCAATTCCCTATAATGGAATCTACAAACTTATAAAAAAAGGAGAAACAAGCATGGTGAGTTTCAAAGCGGCGGACGCGGGCGTGCTGGGGTTTGAGTGCAAGGATAAGTGCCCGTCCGGAGAAAAAGGGAAGGGAAAATTAATTGTGGCTCCATAACACATACGCGAACATGAAAAAATATCTTGTTTGTGGAATAGGAATCGCGTCGTTGATATTCGGTCAGGGCGCGAAGGCGGCTTTTATAGGCCCGCCCGCAGGATACAACCCTCCAAACGGAGGAGGCTTATTTCTTATGGACGCCAACCGGAACATTGATTTCAATTCCGACATATCAAATTCCAATCCGACCCCGGCGGGCACCATGCCGGATGGAACAAGCTTTCAGAGAGTCTTTATGACAACCGCTCCAAATAATCCGGGGCTGGGATTAAAAAATCTTTCCGCGAGCGGAAGAACTTATGTGCTTACCTCCCGCAACAACGGAAGCCTCACGCTTTGGGATGGGAACGCGGCCGCGGAAAGAATGCACGTGGATTCAAACGGAAACATTGTAATAGGAAGCGCGAATGCGGGACTTGATAAGTTACAGGTATATGGAAATGTTCGCGGTACGAACTTTATCGGCAACATGCAGGCCGGATATGTAACTTCGGATATCTTTGGTTCTTCCGGCGGGGGAGGAAACTTTGCCTTTCCCGCCTCTCTCGCGATTGGAGAATCAACTCTTGGCGGACTTCCGACAGAGGGATTATATGTAAAAGGAAGTGTTGGAATCGGGACGAAAACTCCCGCGTCAAAACTTTCCATCTATGGAACCACTCCGAATGTGCGGGTAGAGGACAGCGGATCGCTTGGAACGACGATTCTTTCATACAATCAGGTATACAGCACCGCGGCCCCGTTTTATATAAACGCGAACTCCGTGACTAATGTGGTAATCGCGACAGGGGGCGGTAAGGTAGGCATCGGCACTGCCTCGCCAAGCGAGAAGCTCTCCGTGCAGGGAAAGATTATCACAAGCGGAATAACGGGAGGAACGGGAGCGGACTGGCTTGACTTGCGAAGTACCGCCACGTGGTCAAACCTCATCTCGTATCAAAGAGGAATCGTAGGGGGCTGGTACCGAAGCAAGGAGGCGACTCTTCGCACAAATGATGAGAACCTTGAACTCTTCCTCTCCGAAGGAGGAGCTGCGAGCATCGGAGCCGGCATCAAGCTTCATGCCGAACAGCTCTCAAATGATTCCGTAAGCCTTTGGACTGCCGGAGCAAACAGGCTTCATATTGACCAAAATGGAAATATCGGCTTGGGAACAACAAATCCAAGCGCGAAACTTCACGAAGCAACAATTGCGGGAAGCCAAACCTATCTTGAATTTGAAGCAACAGGTCTCGCAAGCTCCTACTCCACCGCCTACGCGGATATTGATTTTACCGCCGACAGAGTTGGATATGGACGCGCCCAGTTTGGCCGTATCAGGTTTCAGAGGGCAAATGCCAACAGTAATGACAATACGGGCTCCATTCAGTTCTTAACAGGCGCGATAGGAGGTACTCTATCCGAAAGAATGAGAGTGAATAGTGATGGTAACATAGGAATAGGAACAACAGCTCCCGCCTACAAGCTGGATGTTGTGGGAGGCGCCCGCTTTACCCAGCCAGTGCAGGTTGGATATCCGATTGTGGGAACAGACGCAGCGACAAAAACATATGTTGACACAACTGTTGGTTCCGGAACAAGCGCGGACGCGACACAATGCTCCTCCGATGGAGTCTGCGAGGTAAAAGCGCTGGCGATAGTCGCGGGAGGAACGGGCAACATCTCGGGCGTAAATAAACTGGATGCTCAAACCATTGACCCCGTCTACGTGATCAATGGGCAGAAATACGCGACATACGTTTCGGATACGATAGGGCTAAAGATGGAATATTATGGAAAAGTTTTATTAAAGAAGGAGGGTGTCGGACTTCCTGATACTTGGACAGTTTCTTTAGATTTCAAAAAAGCCGAGAAGAGTTCCGACCTCTGGCTCTTCTGGCAAACCATTGATGAGGGCGAAAATATGGAAGATGTCATTGTGAGCCTCACTCCAAATTTTCCGGGAAGTGTCTGGTATGAATTAAAACCAAAAGAAAAGCAAATAGTGTTTTATGGGATTCCATCAGAAGGTTATAAGTTAAAAGCTGAAAGCTATAAGCTCTCCTACCATCTCATCGCTCCCCGATATGACGCGAAGAAGTGGGGAACACTGCTAAAGCACTCCGATTCCAAAGGTTCCGTAATTGAGGAAAGAAGCTTTTAGTATTGTTAGGGACATTACCAAAAGCTATAAGCCATAAGCTTCACTATGAGTCCTAGAAAAAAGAAAGACAATTTGCCGCTCTGGATGATTGTGGGAGTTATTACGGGCGCGATGATTATGTATCTCGCCTCAAATGACGAGTATATATTCAAATCAAAAAGACAGTCCCCGTATTCAAAAGAAAGTTGGGAAGAAAAACGAAAGCTTTCCGGATTAAGTTCTGTTTCGGATGCGGGAATTGTGCTTGCGAGCGAATACGAACCGGCGAGAAATAATGCAAGTCCAAATTCTCCCGACGCGCCAAAGCAATCCGACCCAATAGAAAAATCCGACCTGCCGGAAGACGCGATTCTGCTTCACACGGACGGCAAAAAGTTTATCCCCAACTCATTCAAGGTCGCTTTAGGAGCTCCTGTTACGCTCGCGCTAAAATCGGAAGACGAGACGGGACACATTCTTATGTTTAATGACGAATCGCTTCGCGCGGTCGCGATAGGGCTTTCCTCGGGAGAAATGAGAGCGATTACCTTCAACGCGCCGGAGAAGGCGGGGGAATATGCTTTTCATTGCGATATGCTAGGACACAAAGATGAGGGAGAAACAGGAACGATGATTGTGGAATAAAAAAGCGTGATATAATTAAAAAAATATGGAGAACAAAACAACAAAACAAATAGTAATAGGGGCGGGAATAGGAATCGGAATTCTTATTCTGCTTGTTGGAGTTTCAGCATGGAATGGTAAAAAAGGAAAGGAGGAGGGCGAGATAAATCAAAAAACAGTGGAAAATGGACTGGAACAAATTGAAGGAGGGACGCGGGAAAAAATTTCAGAAAAAATAAAAACTCCCGAGCCGGGCGATAAAAGTAAGACGGAAGATGTGGCGATTCCAACCCTCGCCTTCCAGGTAGACGAAAAAACACAAAGCTCTCTTCGGAAATTTGAAATAGCGGTGAAGGGAAACGCTTATGTTCCCTCAACAATTGTGGTAAATGAGCAAGACCTTCTGGAGCTCGTTTTTCTTGCTTCCGATAAAGATTATGATGTCTTCTTTCCGGATATGGGGATATACAAAAAACTGTCGAAGGGAGAAAAAGCGACCATAGAATTTCAAGCAAATCCTTATGGCTCGTACACCTTCTTTTGTAAGGAGGCATGTGTCGGAGAAGTAAGAGGGTCGCTTATCGTGAATAAGAAATAAACATGCGAAAACGCGCAGGCATATATGGAGTTGTAGTCGCGGGCATCGGGGGCGCGCTTTTTCCCGTGCTTGTGTTTGGAAGCGCGATACTGGGCGACTCCTCAAACACGGTAGAATTGGGAAATCATTTCTTGGGGCAGGGGTTTCGTCTTACGAACATTTCAAATCTTTCGGTTGGCACCTCAGTGGTAAACGGAGCCATAAACGCGGTGGGAGCGGTAAACATAAGCGGAGATGTTAATATAGCCGGAAACATCTACGCCTCAAACATCGGAGCCGCGACAACGGTAAACGCCTCAAAAGTTTCCGCTGGCGTGTTCGGCTCCCTCTCAACAAAAGGGAACTATACCTTTCAGTCGGCATTAAACACAAATCCGGTTCTCATGATTGATGCCGCGAATGAACGGGTGGGCGTTGGAACAGCGACTCCGCAAGATGATATTCACATTCTCTCTTCAGATGGGGGACAGGCGCGCTTTGAATCATCCGCCTCAAACGCATCAGTCACCTTAAAACAGCCCACTAAGCAATACTCCATCGTAAACTACAACAGCGACAATTCCTTTAGCATTGACGACAATACCCTAAGCAGTCAAAGGTTTGTTATTTCAAGCGCTGGCAACGTCGGCATCGGGATAACAAATCCTGGAGCAAAATTGCACGTGCTAACTTCTTCCGGCAACTCCAGCATCTATACGGAAGCTCCCGCGGGAAGTTACGGATATGTAAGATACAAGAGCGGAACCCAATTATGGGATCTGGCTGTGAGAGACAACGAGTATTCAAGCGCCTTCCAATTCAGGCATAACGGCGGCGCGCCACAAATGGTAATTCAAACAGGAGGAAGTGTCGGTATCGGTACTACCGCTCCCGCCTACAAGCTAGATGTAAACGGCACCATAAACGCGACCCAGGTACTCGTAGGCGGTGTCGCGGTCGCGACCACGGGAACATCAAATACGTGGACAACAAGTCAGACGTTTAACAGCACGACAGTATTTAACAATACCGCGACCTTTTCAACCATTTCCGTCGGCACCTCAGTGGTAAACGGAGCCATAAACGCGGTGGGAGCGGTAAACATAAGCGGAGATGTTAATATAGCCGGAAACATCTACGCCTCAAACATCGGAGCCGCGACAACGGTAAACGCCTCAAAAGTTTCCGCTGGCGTGTTCGGCTCCCTCTCAACAAAAGGGAACTATACCTTTCAGGCATCAGCAAACACAAATCCGGTTTTTGTGATTGATGCTGTAAACGAACGGGTAGGTGTAGGCATTGCAACTCCAAACTATAAACTTGATGTAAATGGTTCATTAAAAGCAAGTGGTATAACGACCTCTAATAATCTTGATAACATTCAAAGATCGGACGACGCCGGCGTGATTTCAATTTCCGGAGGCGCCGACAGAAATAATGCCCATATTGCCATAGTCGGCAAATCGGCAAGCAGTAACCCGGGTGATATCCAAATAATCTATGGAGGCAACAATGACCCCACAGGAAGATCTTTTGAGATATTGGAAAAAACAAGCGCTGGTAATTCCGCGAGAGTAAGTGTCATCGCGGGAGGCAACGTCGGTATCGGTACTACCGCCCCCGTCTACAAGCTAGATGTAAACGGCACTATAAACGCGACCCAGGTACTCGTAGGCGGTGTCGCG
>MFKK01000002.1:0-4563 GCA_001781035.1 Candidatus Jorgensenbacteria bacterium RIFCSPLOWO2_01_FULL_45_25b
CATGAAAAACTGGTCTACCGACACCTCGGATTTGCAAAAAAATACGGAAAAATTCTCTGCTTGGCGTCTTGAGCAGCTTATTAATTTTGGCTTGGGAAGAGAAAAAATTGATCTCAATGAATTACGAACATATTGGGACGTGGTGCATATTGACCCTTTCAAGAGAAAGTTTTTAGCTCTCTTCGTATGAGTCATCCTTCAATTCTTTCAGAGAATCAGAAAAAACTCCTAAGATTTCTCTCCGAAGAGAAATCAATCTGTGCCCGCTTCTATTTGACCGGTGGCACGACGCTTGCGGAGTTTTATCTTCATCATCGATTATCTGAAGATTTAGATTTTTTCTCCGAACAAGAATTTGATCCGCAAAGCATATCGGTTATTTTAAAAAAGATTCAAATTGCGGTCGGCTGGAAGAGCATAGAATATCAGCAGAGTTTCAACAGGAATTTATTTTTTCTTCACACCGACACCGACGTGATTAAGACGGAATTTACATATTTTCCTTTTATCCGCATAGAGCAGAAACAAAAAATCGGCGAGCTTTTTATAGACAGCATAGTTGATATCGCTGTAAATAAGATATTTACAATTTACCAAAATCCGCGTTCTCGCGATTTTATTGACCTCTACTTGATTCTGAAATATAATCCAGCATTCACATTTGATTCTCTGATTGATATGGCTCAAATAAAATTTGATCACCAAATTGATCCCGTCCAGCTCGGCGCTCAATACGTGAAAGTAAAAGAGTTGAAAGATTATCCGCGAATGTTGAAAAGGCTTGATGAAAAAATATGGCAGAAGTTTTTTATTAAAGAAGCGGAGAAGCTTTCAGAAAAGGTGTTTAAGTAGGAGTGATTTCTGCGTGCTAAACAACCGCCAGCTTACGCTTGTAGCATCTTAATTCTGGCATGCAAATATACTCATATAGCTCCGCGATTCGTTATCTTGAATCGCTCATCCCGGGTAAGGGGAGGAAAGAGCGGGTATATACGCTAGATAGGATCTGGCGGCTTTTGGAACTTATCGGTAATCCTCAAAATTCCTTCAAATCAATTCACGTCGGAGGCACCTCCGGCAAGGGCTCAACCGCCTATATGGCGGCGGCAATCCTGGAAGAAGCTGGTTATAGAGTCGGATTACACATCTCGCCCCACTTGGAAAAAATAAACGAACGAATGCAGTTTAATGGCAAATCAATTCCGGATAAACACTTCAGCGTACTAGTACAGTGGATCAAACCGTATGTGGAGAGGGTAGGGAGGGAGAGTGATTTTGAGAAACCCTCTTATTTTGAGGTGCTAGTCGCGCTTTCATTTGAATATTTTAAGCGAAAAAAAGCTGATATCGCGGTCGTTGAGGTGGGCCTCGGCGGCGCGCTTGACGCAACCAATGTCATAAAGCCCGAAGTCGCGATAATCACGAACGTGGACTTAGATCACACCGAAATCTTGGGGAATACAATAGAAAAAATCGCCCAAGACAAGGTCGGAATCATCAAAGAGAGAATTGAGGTTATAACGGCGGCACGGCAAAAAAGCGTCTTAGAAATCATTAAAAAACGCTGTAAGGAAAAAAACGCGCGCCTCACTATAATAAAAAAACACCCAAACGTGCCACCGCTACGCCCTTTGGGAGAGCATCAAAAAGTAAATGCCGCCTGCGCGATTGAGGCGATAAAAAGGATTAAGGAGAAAAGATTAAAGATTAAGGAAGAGCGCGTAAAAAAAGCTCTTATAAATCTAACAATTCCAGGTAGATTAGAACTGGTAAGGTCTTTAATCCTTAATCATAAATCCTTAATCCTTATACTCGACGGCGCTCACAACCCCGCGAAAATGAAATCACTTGTTGCGGCATTGAAAAAACTCTATGTAAAAAAGAAATTCACATTTGTCTTCGCCGCGAAAAAAGGAAAAGACGCGGAAGCCATGCTTCGCCTCCTCGTCCCCATCGCGGAAAAATTTATCTTCACCGGTTTCGGCGCAACAACCGACTTCGGGAAAAACCAAAGCATGTCGCCCGAAGAACTGGTAAAAATTTTGAAAAAAATAAATCCAAAAATATCGGCAGAAATTAAAAAAACATCAAAAAGCGCAATAATATCCTTAATCCTTAATCCTTTATCCTCTATTCATAACGTCTGCGTCACCGGCTCCCTCTATTTGGTTGGGGAAGTTAGAACGTTAATTTGCCAGAAAAATAAGGTATAATTAGGAATAATGGATAAAAAAATTCTTAGAGACGCGGAGCTCTCGTTGGAAGAATTTGAAAAAATACGCGCATGATGATTAAAAAAAATCGGCAGTATACCATGACAAATCTAACACAAAAAACGTGCGTCGCGTGTGAGGGAGGAGCAGAGCCTCTTCAAGGGGAGAAGCTTCGCCGTTATCTTAAAGAAATTGAAGATTGGCAATTGGAAGAGGGGCAAAAAATACAAAAAAAATTTGAATTTAAAAATTTCAAAGAAGCGATTGCCTTCGTAAACAAGGTGGGAGAAATAGCGGAAAGCGAGGGGCACCACCCCGACATTCACCTCGTCTTATATAAAAACGTGGTGATTGAGCTTTGGACTCACGCCATTCACGGCCTCTCGGAAAATGATTTTATTGTGGCGGCAAAGATAAATTTATTATGATTCTCACAAACAAAACAAGAAATATGATCATCTGCGAAAACATCCGCGAAGCGAAAACACTGAAAGAAAAAACAAAAGGATTGATCGGGAGCGACGGGAAAACGTCTCTTTTTTTTAAGACTCGTTTCGGGATTCACACGTTTGGTATGGATGTTCCGATTGATGTAGTAATTCTTGATAACAAGGGCAAGGTAGTGAAAATAAAAAAGAATATTTCTCCGAACCGAACATTCTTCTGGAACCCGATATATGAAAAGATTATTGAGATGCCGTCTGAAAGAAAAGACGGGAAAGTAAGAAAAGGCGATATTCTTGCAATAAGCGACAAATAACTGGTATAAGGAAAACTATGATAAACATCACATATTCGGAGACAAAACCGGAAGTAAAAGAAATAGCGCTCGCGCGCTTTGAGGAGGGAAATGATTCTTGGACGCAGGTGCTTCAAAGTGGCCAAAAAGAAATCGTGATAGGGATAGGAAAAAAAGAGGATTTCACGAGAAGAAAGTTTATCATCACGGCGCGCCGAATTGCGGTATCGGCAAAAGCGGGCAAGATAAAAAAAATAGCGGTTTCGTTGGAAAACATACTATCATTCAGCCCCTTTCTAAAAGAAGATGAGGCGGGCGAGCTTTTGATTCAAAATATGGAGCTCGCGAACTTTGAGTTTGTGGCATACAAAACACAGCCGGAGGAGGGATGGAACGTTGTGGAAGAGGTGATAATATATGGAGCAATAAAAGAAGAAATAAAACAAGCAATTGAAAGGGGACAAATGATAGCGGACGAAGTAAATGCTTCTCGGAAACTCATAAACACGCCCGGCGGAGAAATGACGCCGAGCGTGCTAGCGGAGGCGGCAAAAAAAGCCGCGCAAGGGCTGGACATTAAAGTAAGCATGCTGGGAAAGAAAGAGATTCAAGAACTAAAGATGGGAGGGATATTGGGAGTCTCGGAAGGTTCAAGGGAAGAGCCAAAGTTTATTCTTATGGAATACATGGGAGGCGAAGGGAAGCCGATTGTGCTGGTTGGAAAGGGAGTAACGTTTGATACGGGCGGTTTGAGCCTAAAGCCGGAACAATATATGTATGAAATGCATATGGATATGTCGGGTGGCGGAGCGGTCATTCACACAATCGCGCTTGCGGCAAAACTCAAGCTGAAAAAAAATATCGTAGCCCTGATTCCCGCGGTTGAAAACATGCCCTCGGGTTCAAGTTATCGCCCGGGCGATATTCTAAAAACGATGTCGGGAAAGACCATTGAAGTATTGAATACCGACGCCGAGGGGAGAATTATTCTCGCGGATGCCCTAACATACGCGAAGAAATACAATCCCGAACTTGTGATTGATGTCGCGACACTAACCGGAGCCGCCTCCGTCGCTCTGGGAGAGCGCGCCTCCGCGATATTCAGCAAAGACGAGTCTTTAATTGAAAAAATAAGAAAAAGCGGAGAGGAGAGCGGAGATTACGTTTGGCCACTTCCGTTGTGGGAAGAGTATGAAGAGGATATAAAAGGCACATTTGGAGATGTGGCGAATTCCACAAAAACACGCTACGGCGGAGCAATCACGGCGGCTGTGTTTTTGTATCAGTTTGTAAAAGACGTGGGATATTCATGGCTTCACATTGATATGGCGCCTCGCATGACGTCTATAGAAGGCGAATATCTCGCGAAAGGCTCATCAGGCGCTCCCATCCAACTTCTCATAAACTTTTTGAGAAAGTTATAATGCAAGAAAAGCTACGCGCGCTTACCGTACGGAATGCCTGCCCCGTGATCCCGCTATTGGCGGGATTCTTCGGGGTCTCGCAGGCGGGTTTTATCTCACCCAAGCAAGAGATGTTTATGGTTGCCGTACGGGATGTTTCGGAGGAGCGTTCGGCTTGGACTCTCGCTTTCGCGAGAGCGAACGCTCC
>MFKK01000002.1:4581-46284 GCA_001781035.1 Candidatus Jorgensenbacteria bacterium RIFCSPLOWO2_01_FULL_45_25b
GACCATAAACATCCGAGCGAATACTTATGCACAGAAATCTATTTGCAACTCGTAAAAACCTGATACAATAAAGAAAGAAAAGAATTAGAACTAAAAGGAAGAAAAAGAAAGGTCGTCGTTTCTTAGAAATAAAAAAAACAAGAAGCGCCGAAAAAATCGGTAAAAGAGTTTTCTAATACAAGAGAAACAAAACGACAGTAAAACGTACATAAGGTTGTCAAAAGACGAAAGGACAAGGCATCTCGCGAAACGCGAGGTGTTTTGTTTACCTTGTATCTTACGAGGTTGAACCTCGTAAGATTGAAAATAAACCGCTGTTTTAGTAGGGTGGGGTGATGAGAGATATGAATTTCTGGGAACATATTAAAAAACCCGTCATGGCGCTCGCGCCGATGGCAAACGTAACGGATGCCGCGTTTCGGAAGATGATAGCGAAATACGGAAAGCCGGACGTGATGTGGACGGAGTTTGTCTCGTGCGACGGGCTCTGCTCCAAAGGAATGGAAAGGCTCTTGCCCGACCTGTGGTACGGAGAAGAAGAGCGTCCTATTATCGCGCAGATATTCGGAAGCAAGCCGGAACATGTTTATAAGACGGCAGAACTTCTAAAAAATCTCGGCTTTGATGGGATTGATATCAATATGGGGTGTCCGGATAGGAGCGTGGAAAAACAGGGAGCCGGAGCGACGCTTATAAAAAATCAAAACAAAGCGGGAGAGCTTATAAAAGCGGCAAAAGAAGGGGGAGGGGGATTGCCCGTATCGGTAAAAACAAGAATAGGGTACGCGAAAGACATAACTGAAGAATGGATAGAGAGCCTGCTGGAACATGAGCCGGCGGTAATCACAATTCACGCGAGAACGAGAAAAGAAATGTCGGACGTACCGGCGAATTGGGACGCGATAAGGCGCGCGGTAAACGTAAGAAATGAAAAAAAAAGCAAGACGCTAATCATTGGAAATGGAGATGTTGTTTCTTTGGATGAGGCAAGAGAAAAAGCGGAGCAAACAAAATGTGACGGCGTGATGATAGGAAAGGGAATATTCGGCAATCCATGGCTCTTTGGAGAAAGAAGTCTGAAGGAGGTGAGTGTGCCCGAAAGGTTGCGGGTTATGTGCGAGCACGCCTCCCTTTTTGAAGAAATGTTTAAGAATATAAAGAATTTTTCCATGATGAAAAAACACTTCAAGTCGTATGTAAATGAATTTGAAGGAGCGAAGGAGTTGCGGATGGAGCTCATGGAAACAAAGCAAAGTGGGGAGGTGGGCGAGATTGTGGAGAGATTTTTATCCACAAAGCGGTAATGAGGTGCAATGTGCTACGATAAAAAGGTATGCCAAGGAAAAAGATTGAGAAAATAAAAAAAGGAATCAAAGAAGAAACGCGGGAAATAAGAGACGAAACTCGCGAGCGTCTTTTGGGATATGTTACCGGAGCCTTCGGAGTTGTCGCGGGCTTTGCGTGGAACGAGGTAATATAAAGAGTCTATAGAATACATTTACCCTCTTCCAAAAAATTCGCTTCTCGCGAAACTAATCTACGCGATTGTAATAACTCTCGCTGTCGTTCTCGCGACGGTGTATCTGGGAAGAGTCTTAAAAAGAACAGAAGATAAAGATTCAAAATAAAAAATCTTTATGTGTAAAAGCAAGTTGCAATAAAAAAGAGGCTTTGATATAGTACCCGCAAGAAGCAAGGTCGAGAAAAAAAAGAAAACAAGTAACCTAAAAGTCAAACATATAAAACATAAAACGCATGAAAAAAACAATACCATTCATAGTAACTTTTTCCTTAATCGCGGGAATCGCGCTCGCGCAAACGGAAGGAACGGAAAAAGATGTTAAAAGCGCAAGGCAAGAAGTAAGAACGCAAATCAAAGAAGAACGGGCAAACGTAAAGAATGCGATTCAGGAAAAAAGAGCGGAAGTGAAAGAAGCGATAAAAAGCGGAGTGGGTGAAATAAAGGACAAGATAACGGAGAAAAAAGCGGAAGTAAAAGACGCGATCGGAGCGAAAAAAGAAGAACTGAAGACGCTTCGGCAGGAAAAGATGGCGGAGTTGAAAACCGAAATAGAGCAAAAAAGAGCGGAGGTGACGAAGAAAATTGATGAAAAGAAAGCCACGTTGAAAACAAAAGTGGCGAAAATTAAGGATGAAAAGAAAAAACAGGCGGTTGAAAGACTGGCGGATAAGATAACGGAACTCAACACGAAAATTACCACAAATCTCACAAACGCGATTGAAAAAATTGAAACGGTTGGAGCGCGGGTGGAAGACAGAGTAGCCGCCTCTGAAGCAAAGGGTACGGATGTAACAGTGGCGAAAGAAGCGGTTGAAGCGATGAAAACGGCGATAGAAGCGGCAAAAGTCGCGGTGAAAGACCAAGTATCCAAAATATACGCGGTTTCTGATGTGATGGGAACGGAAGCAAATCTGCGGAAGGATATTAGCGGCCTAAGAGATAGTTTGAAAAATGACCTGGAGGCCGCGCGAGCAAAAGTAAGCGCCGCGAAAGAAGCGGTGCAGAAAGTCGCGGTAACCCTGGGACAGCTTCAAGAAGGAGGCGCGGTCGAACAACCGGCAGAAAACACTGAACCGGTTAAGCCATAGTATAATGCGTATCTAAATTATGAATA
The DNA here is from genome assembly GCA_001781035.1 of Candidatus Jorgensenbacteria bacterium RIFCSPLOWO2_01_FULL_45_25b. GTDB lineage: Bacteria > Patescibacteriota > Minisyncoccia > UBA6257 > GWB1-50-10 > 01-FULL-45-25b. The sequence goes on from MFKK01000002.1 coordinate 7,218, forward strand.
AGAAAATAATCGGCATCGTTGTGGCAATCGTAGTTATTGGAGTAGTAGTGGTGCTTGCGATGAAGTCTTCAAACGCGCCGGTGGAAGAAGAAGCGGTAACGGAAGGAACGGGCGAGGTTGAAGAAACGGGAGCGGTTAATCAGGAGTTGGAAAGCATTGATGTGGGAAATCTGGAAGAAGAATTAAAAGAAATTGATGCCGACCTGAAAGACCTTTAGAAGAAGTATGGGAAGGGGGTCGGGGAAACGGGAGTTTCCTCGTGTAGGAGAGCAGTGAGTCCGCCAGCTGGCGGACGAGCGTCGAGAACCGAGAGGTTCTTGAAAAAAATATCTCGTAGCTTGCTACGAGGTATTTTTGTTTGATTTGAGAAAGAAAAGAATATAAAGTACCTCAATGGAATTTGAGCTTATTTCAAAACATAAGCCGGCGGGCGACCAGCCGGAAGCGATAAAAAAATTGGTGGAAGGTTTGGAAAAAAAAGAAAAAGCCCAGACCCTTCTTGGCGTTACGGGAAGCGGAAAGACCTTTACGATAGGAAACGTCATCGCGGAGGTAAGGCGTCCAACGCTTGTCATCGCGCACAACAAAACGCTCGCCGCCCAACTTTGCAACGAGTTTAAAACCTTATTCCCCAAAAACGCCGTCCACTATTTTGTCTCATACTACGATTATTATCAGCCGGAAGCGTACATACCGACATCTGATACGTATATCGGAAAAGAGGCGATGATAAACGAGGAAATTGACCGTCTTCGACACGCGGCGACAACCTCGCTCCTTACGAGAAGGGATGTTATTATCGTCGCATCTGTTTCCTGCATCTATGGGCTTGGCGCGCCGGAAGCGTATAGCGAACATATTATACATTTCAAAAAAGGAGACGGGATAAAAAGGAAAGAGCTTGCGCGACAACTTTTGCGCATGCAGTTCACCAGAACGAATGCCGACCTGAAACGAGGGACATTCAGAATTCGGGGAGAAAATTGGGAAATTATGCCTCCATTTGAGGAGGTGATTTACAGCATAGAAGTGCGGGAAGAAAAGGTGGAGCGCATATTCAAAATCAGTCCGGTGGAGGGCTTTCATTCCGGCAGAACGGAAGATACGGAAGAAATTGTCATCTCTCCGGCGCGCCACTTTATAACGCTTGGCAGAGAAAAAGAAGCGGCGATTGAAGAAATAAAAAAGGAATTGGATGAACGCCTGAAACAGTTTGAAAAAGAAAAAAAATATCTGGAGGCGGAGCGTTTGGAGCGGAGAACGAAGGGCGACCTCGCGATGATTCGGGAAATCGGCTACTGCAATGGCATTGAAAACTACTCAAGGCCTTTATCGGGGAGAAAGGAGGGCGCCCCTCCCGCGACTTTGCTTGATTATTTTCCAAAAGACTTCCTGACGGTGATAGATGAGTCTCACGTAACCGTTTCACAGATTCAGGGAATGTATGAGGGCGACGCCTCAAGGAAACGAAATTTGATTGAATACGGTTTTCGCCTGCCTTCCGCCGCCGATAATCGTCCTCTTAAATTTCATGAGTTTGAAAAACGCATAAACGAAATAATTTTTACGTCGGCAACTCCGGGGCATTACGAGCGGGAAAAAAGCGCGCGAATTGTGGAGCAAATCATTCGTCCAACAGGCCTTGTAGACCCAAAAATAACCATAGTTCCGGCGCGCGGGCAGATTGAAGATTTGATTCCAAGAATTAAGGAGCGGGTAAAAAAGAAAGAGCGCGTGCTCGTAACAACGCTTACGAAAAAGATGGCGGAAGATTTAAGCGAATATTTCGCGAAGGAAGGCATGATGGCGTCATATCTTCATAGCGATGTAAAAACGCTTGACCGTATTCGTATTCTTACGAACCTCCGAAAGGGAAAGTTTGACATACTGGTCGGGGTAAATCTTCTTCGCGAGGGATTGGACCTTCCCGAGGTCTCTCTCGTCGCGATTCTGGACGCCGACAAAGAAGGCTTTCTCCGAAGCGAAACATCCCTTATTCAAACAATGGGACGCGCCGCGAGAAACGTGGGAGGCGAAGTGGTGTTATACGCGGATAACATAACTGGCTCCATTGAACGAGCGGTTCGGGAAACAAATCGCAGAAGGGAAAAACAGATTTCCCACAACAAAGCGCATCGTATAACGCCTCAAACGATTGTAAGAGAAATTTCGGATATCACGTCCGTGGATGTGGATAAAATTCTGGAGATGGAAACCAAGCCTCTGCCAAAATCAAAAACAGCTCTGGAAAAACTGATGAAAGAAAAGGAACATGAGATGAGAGAAGCGGCAAAGCGCCTTGATTTTGAGCTCGCCGCTCTTCTGCGGGACGAGGTAAGGGAATTATCAAAGAGCGCAAAAACAAAACGAATTGCAAAGTGAAATAAAACGCGATACTCTAATTGGACGTCTGAATGTACCCCAGTGGGTCTTATACACCCCAATCACTGGGGCAGTTCGTATTCATTCGTAGAAGTTTGTAGATTCGGATAACTTGTGGTGAGCGAAGTCGAACCATTCGTAGTTTCGGAGCGGTTAGGTAGTTTCGGAGCGGTTATGCAAGAATTCATAAAAATCAAAGGAGCTCGCGAACACAATTTAAAAAACATCAATCTTGAAATTCCAAGAAATAAAATGGTGGTGTTTACGGGCGTCTCCGGTTCGGGAAAATCATCGCTTGCTTTTGATACCATCTTCGCGGAGGGGCAGAGAAGGTATATAGAATCGCTCTCGTCATACGCGCGCCAATTTCTTGGAAAGCTGGACAAGCCCGACGTGGATGAAATAGAAGGGCTCTCTCCGGCGATTTCTATTGACCAGAAATCCCATTCGGCGAATCCGCGCTCAACGGTCGCGACAATCACGGAAATCTACGACTACCTCCGTGTTCTTTTTGCCCGCGCCGGAGTGCCGCACTGTCCGGTATGCGGAAAAAAGATTCAGCGTTTGACGTTGGATGAAATCGTTGATATCGCGAAAAGCATCGCGAACAAAAACGCGAAAGGAAAGGGATTGATGATTCTGGCGCCCGTCGTTCGCGGAAGAAAAGGGGAGTATTATCAAATGCTCTACGACTTCTTGGGCGCGGGTTTCTATGAGGTTCGGGTGGATGGGGTAATAAAATCGCTTCGGGAGAAGATAGAACTAAAGCGTCATCATACTCACACGATTGATCTTGTGGTGGATAAGCTTCCGTACGGGACGAACCTTGAAGACAAGGATAATCGCACGCGCCTCTCGGAAGCGATTGAGACCGCCATGAAATATGGCGGGGATGTGGTAACGCTCATCACGGATGAGGAGCTTAATCTTTCGGCAAAATTTACCTGCCCGGATGACAGCTTTTCGTTTCCGGAAATTGAGCCACGCCTCTTCTCGTTCAATAGCCCGTATGGAGCGTGCGAGTCATGCCATGGTATTGGAACAAAAGAACCGTGGACGGAAGAAATATGCGAAGCATGTCTCGGTAAGCGTCTTCGTCCGGAGGCCTTAAGCGTTCTTTTGGACGGAAAAAACATCGTAACGATAACAAGTATGTCTATCACCGAAGCGCGGGAATTTTTTGGAAGTATGAAGGCGTTAAAAGAAACAAGATTTCGGGAAATAACGGAGGCGCCACTTCGGGAAATAAAAAGCCGTCTGAAATTCATGGAAGATGTGGGGCTTGATTATCTGACGCTTGGAAGGAAAGCGGGAACCCTATCGGGCGGAGAGGCCCAGCGCATCCGTCTTGCTTCCCAGATTGGCTCGCGCCTTACGGGAACTCTCTATATTTTGGACGAACCCACAATCGGGCTTCATCAAAAAGACAACGAAAAACTCATCAAAACTCTTATAGAACTTCGCGATATCGGAAATTCAATTCTCGTGGTAGAGCATGATGAAGAAACGATTCACGCGGCGGACTATCTGGTGGATATCGGCCCGGGCGCGGGCGTTCATGGGGGGGAGGTGGTCGCGTTGGGCAAAATTCCGGAAATTTTTAAAGATAAAACGCAGAAATCCCTCACGCTGGACTATCTTCGGAAGGAAAAAGAAATAGAAGTGCCGGCGTCAAGAAGAAAAGTCGCGGAGAAATCTAAAGGAGACTTTTTAAAAATCCGCGGCGCGACGGAAAACAATCTCCAAAATATAGATGTTGATATTCCGCTTCGGAGATTCACGGCGATTACGGGTGTATCGGGTTCCGGCAAAAGCACGCTTGTATATGATGTGCTGTATAAAACCCTCGCGAACAAATTAAACCCCGACGTCCGTCGAGGCGGGGTAGATGCCACGACTGAAGCGTCGGGGCGGTACAAGCCCGGCGCCGTAAAGGCAATTCTCGGTCTTGAGTATGTAAATCGGGTCATCTCTATTGACCAGTCTCCGATAGGAAGAACTCCAAGGTCAAATCCGGCAACGTACGTCGGCGCCTGGGTCTACATTCGGGAGCTTTTTACCGCGACGGAAGACGCGCGCGTGAGAGGGTACAAAATCGGACGTTTCAGTTTCAACGTAAAAGGGGGGAGATGTGAAAATTGCGAAGGCCACGGCGTCATCGCGATTGAGATGCACTTCCTTCCGACGGTCTATGTAACCTGTGATATTTGCAAAGGAAAAAGATTTAACAAAGAAACGCTTGAGGTGAAGTATAAAAAGAAAAATGTTTACGAAGTGTTAAAGATGACAATTGAGGAGGCGGCGGAATTTTTCAGAGACATTCCGTGGGTGCATGATAAACTGGGCATCTTAAACGAAGTTGGCTTGGGATATTTGGAGCTTGGTCAGTCTGCCCCGACCCTTTCCGGCGGAGAGGCGCAAAGAATCAAACTATCCGCCGAACTTGGCAAGCGGGATACGAGAAAGACGGTATATCTTTTGGATGAGCCAACAACCGGCCTCCATTTTGATGACGTAAAAAAACTCCTGGACGTAATTCACCGTCTTGTTGACCGCGGAAATACCGTTGTTGTGATTGAACACAATCTTGATGTGATAAAAACGGCCGACTGGGTAATAGATTTGGGGCCGGAAGGGGGAGAAAAGGGAGGAAAAATTGTCGCGGTCGGAACTCCCGAAGAAGTATCAAAACGCACCGGAAGCTACACGGGCGCCTACCTTCGGAAGGTATTAAAAAAAACAATCTAAAGCATCAATTTTCAATCTCACGAAATCCGACCTCATAAGATTGAGTTTTTTGGCGTTTGTGTTAGTGCTTTACCTTTTTAAGTTTACGTTTTACGCTTCTTTTATTGAAACAACCAAACTATAAAAATCTGCCCGAATCTCCGGGCGTCTACATATACAAAGACGCGAAGGGAAAGCTTCTCTACATTGGCAAAGCCGCGAATCTGAAGAGGCGTGTTTCAAGTTATTTTCACCTACGACCCCTCGCCTCGCCACAGCAAGGCGAGGATATTATAGTAGGTGAAAATAATCCCGAGCGAGTCCCACTTCGGCGGGACGACGAGGGGCTACCTTCAACAATACCGCGCCGCCTACTTGTCTCGCACGACACTCGCATTGAAAAACTAGTCAGCGAAATCAAGAAGATAGAATATAAAAAAACTGACTCCGCGCTTGAGGCGCTGATACTGGAAGCTGAACTTATAAAAAAGTTCCAGCCCCCCTACAACATTCGCGAGAAGGATGACAAAAGCTTCCTCTATGTGGAAATCACAAAAGAACCCTTCCCGCGCCTCCTCCTCGTTCGCGGTAAAGCCCTCCAATCTTACGAGTTACGATCTCGTAAGATTTTTGGACCGTTTATTTCAGCCTCAAACATCCGCGAGGCGCTTCGCATACTCCGAAAAATATTCTCGTGGAATACGCACAGTCCGGAAGCATTAAAAAAAATCGCCTCCCGTCCGTGCTTTGATTATGAGATAGGTTTGTGTCCGGGCGCGTGCGTGGGAGCGGTAAGTAGGCAGGAATACAAAAAAACCATACGGAAACTCGCCTTGTTTTTTAAGGGAAAAAAACGGCAAATTGTCCGGGAGACCGAAAAGGAAATGAATATCGCGAGTAAACAACTTGATTTTGAAAAGGCGGAAAAATTAAAACGCGAGCTTTTCGCCCTCCGCCACATCCAAGATGTCGCGCTTATAAATGAAGAACGAGTGACGCCTAAAAGCTATAAGCTAAAAGCTATAAGCTATCGTATTGAAGGCTACGATATTTCCAATATCTCGGGTACATTCGCGGTAGGCGCGATGGCGGTGTTTGAAAACGGCGAGCCAAAAAAAAGCGAGTATAGAAAATTTAAAATTCGCTCGCTCAAAGAACCAAATGATGTTGGAATGTTGAAAGAGGTTCTTGAGAGACGCCTAACACACACCGAATGGCGCCTACCCAACCTTATGCTTATTGATGGGGGGAAGGGACAGGTAAATATCGTAGAGCAGGTGTTAAAAGAACACGGAACAAACATTCCGGTAGTGGGCATCGCGAAAGGCCCCGAGCGCAAACGCAATGATGTTTATGGCAATATTCCCGACTGGACAGACGAAAAAACTCTCATAAAAGTCCGCGACGAAGCCCATCGTTTTGCCATCAGCTATCACCGCGCGCTTCGTAATAACACCTCCCTTCATTATTAGGTTTACTTACTGTGGAAAACCCAGTCTTGATTATTTTTGTAATATTGGGCAACGACCTTCGTCCCTTTTTGGTTTTTAAAGGGTATAATCAAAGGTGTTATGAAAAAGAAGGAGAATAATATTGCGTATATTGACGGAGCGAATTTGCATAGAGGAGCAAAAGGCATCGGACTCAATCTTGATTACGAGCGATTTCGCACATGGCTTGGTTTTAAGTATGGCATTACTGATGCGTATATGTTTATCGGAATGGTTTCTGAATATACTGATTTATACAACTATCTGCAAAGGTCGGGGTTCAAAGTGATCTTTAAAGAAGTTATTTTTGATGGTGATGGAAAACCAAAGGGAAACTGTGATGCCGATCTGGTACTGAAGATGGTGAGTGATTTTTACGAAGGGAAAATGAATAAAGCGATTCTTGTTTCAAGCGATGGGGATTATGCAAGCACGATCCGATTTCTGATAGAAAAAGGAAAGCTACCGACCATTCTTTCCCCGTCAGATGTAGAAAGGTGTTCAATTCTTTTAAAACGCACTGGCGCCAAAATATCTTATCTGCGTGATTTCAAAGATACCATTAAAAGGAAAGCCCCACAATGAAAAAGCCCCTATTACGGTATTATCCGCAACAGGGTCCTTTTCGTAGTGAATACGAGCATAATAGCAAATTCATAAGTAAAGTCAATAATCTTATCCACAGCAAAAAAGCCGCACAAAGTAAAGGAAAAAGAAATTGAATAAGCAGATGTAAAGCACCACCTACCTCCCCGGTTGGACTTGGGGCAAACATTCGGCGCAAAGAATCGATGTTTAAACCCCGCCTTCGCCGGAAGGTTTTGGGCTTCGGCGAGACAGGAAAAATTTTTTGCGAGAAGGTCATGGGCAATATCGTTAAAATAAGTGTTTTTTCTTCTACTTTTAATGATATTTACTTCACCTTTTGTAGATTTCCTCTATAATAATCAACATGGAGTTTGGGGAATATCAGGCAAAAGCGCACGAGACATCCATAGTGCCGAAGATAGGCGAGATGTTTGTGTATCCGACACTTGGTCTCGCGGGCGAGGCGGGCGAAATCGCGAACAAGATAAAAAAAATCTTCCGCGACAAGAAAGGCATTGTTACCAAAGAAACGGAGGAAGAACTGAAAAAAGAACTCGGCGACGTATTGTGGTATGTCGCCGAACTCGCGACCCAGCTCAATCTCTCGCTGGAAGAAATCGCGGTTTTAAATATTGAACGTCTTCAATCCCGCAAAGTCCGCGACATGATTCAGGGAGACGGGGATAACAGATGATACTTCATATTGTCCAATTTTTTATAAGCGTCTGCCTGCTCTATGTGTCGGGCAGGTGGCTTGTGAACGGACTCTCCAAAGTGGCGGGAATTTTGAAGTGGAAAAAGTTTACGCTCTCCTTTCTTGTGATGGCATTTGCCGCCTCCTTGCCAAACTTGTTTGTTGGAATTTCATCCGCCTTGCGGGGGATTCCCGAACTGTCTTTTGGAGACGTGATGGGGGGGAACGTGATTGACCTTACTCTGGCAATCGGTCTCGCGGCTCTCTTCGCCAAACGGGGAATCCCCGCGCGGGGAAAGACGGTTCAATACTCCGCCTTCTTCGCTGTTGCCTCCGCGCTCGCTCCCGCCCTTCTTATTGTTGATGGAACCATCTCGCGCTTTGATGGCATTCTGCTCTTTATGCTTTTTGCCTCTTATATAGTGTGGCTCTCGGAAGGCGATAATAGATTCAAGAAAACATCGGAATCCGAGGAAGTTGGAGTAAAAGCGACCGCAAAGATATTTTTTGGAAACGCGCTTCGGATTATAGCGGGAGTCGCGCTTATTATTATAGCGGCGGAAGGAATCATGAGGTCAGCTCTTTTTTTCGCGCACGAATGGAATATATCAATCGGGCTTATAGGAATTCTCATTGTGGGTTTGGGAAACGCCCTCCCCGAAACCTACTTCGCTATTCTCTCCGCGAGGAAGGGGGAGACGGATATGATATTGGGAGATATGTTGAGTTCCATTATTGTGCCGGCAACCCTCATTCTAAGTATCGTCTCAATGATACATCCGATCGTGCTTGAGGGAATTTCATCTTTTATGTTAGTGCTGGCCTTTCTTGTTTTGGGCGGATGCGCCTTCTTGTGGTCAGCGAGAAGCGGTAAAAAACTAAGCAGAAAAGAGGGCATCTTTTTAGTGTGCGTGTATCTGCTCTTCATCGCTCTTGAGGTTGGTTCACTCTAGTATAATGAAAGAATGAAAAAGAAACCGAACATCGGAGCGCATGTCCGAACGGAAGGAGGGCTTGTGTCGGCTATAGAAAATGCCGAAAGAATCGGAGCGAAATGCTTTCAGATATTCGGAGCCTCTCCCAGGCAATGGCGCGCGTTGTTTCCCAAAGAAGAAGACGTAAAACTCTTCAAAAAACTTCTTAAGGAAAAAGAGCTTGGCCCCGTATTTCTTCATGCTTCCTATCTTGTGAATCTTGCGAGCGCAAACGGGGACATATTAGAGAAGTCAATCAAAAATCTCTCCGACCATCTTCAAATTGCCTCCATGCTCGGCGCGGAGGGGCTTATTTTTCACGTCGGCTCAAGTAGGGGAATGGAAAAAAAGAAGGCGCTTGACCAGGAAGTTTCTGCTATGAAAGAAGTGCTAAAAAATGTAACGGGAAGCTCGCTTATCATGGAAAACACGGCGGGAGGCGGCGAAAAAATCGGAAGCATAGAAGACATCGGGTATTTATACGGAAACATAAAATCCGACAGGGTAAATATATGCTTTGACACCGCTCACGCTCTTGAGGCGGGAATGATAGAAAGCTACGCGCCTCCACGGATAAAAAAATTGTTTGATGAGTGGGAAGAGGCGGTTGGGCTGGAGCATATAGTCGCGATTCACGCGAATGATTCAAAAACAACATACAACTCAAATCACGACAGGCACGAAAATATCGGGATGGGCGAGATTGGCATGGAGGGCTTCAAAGATCTCGCGAAGGAAAAAAGATTGTTGGATAAGTGCTGGATACTGGAAGTTCCCGGCTACGAAGGAAACGGTCCGGATAGAAAAAACATAGAGACCCTCTCCTCATGTTTTTTGTGATATATGGATAGACATCGGGAATACAGCGACCAATTCAGAGAAAAGCAAAAACGGAAAGGAAGATTTCTTTTTTTGCTTGTGATGTTTCTTGCTGGGCTCGCGATTATCGGGCTTCTCTACGTTCTTGTGTACTCAACCGCCCTTCAAATGAAAGAGGTGGTTATAGAAGGAAACAAGCTTGTTCCGGAAAACGAGATATGGTCGGGTGTCATGGGAGAGATGATAAGAGAACACAGATGGAAAAGCCTGTTCGGTCCGAATCATAAAGCCTTTTGGGTATTTGGAAAAACACCGGATATTCAGAGGCTCATCCCGAACATAAAAACGATTGAACTGGAAAAAGAGCTGGGAAAGGGAAGACTTGTTATCCATATAAAAGAGCGAAAAGTGGAAGGAGTCTGGTGTTTCGGAGAAATAAACTGTTACGTGTTTGATGAGGAGGGAATACTTTTCGCGAGATCGCCGGATGTAAGCGGAACGTTTATCATAAAAATTCAGGACGATTCAACATCATACGCGAGGTTGAACACGAAAATCGTGGAAGACGCGGAGTTTCAAAACATAAAAACAACGATAGAAGACGCGGAAAAGGCGGGCTTCCACGCGCGGAAAGTTACGATAAAAAGCGAGAAAGAGGAGTGGTGGATGGAAACAATCGGAGGAACTCTTATTCTCTTTAACATCAAATTCAAACCCAAGGGCTTTGTGGAAGTGATAAAAACCTTTTTGAAAAAAAACAGCTCTTCCCGCCCAAGCCAGATAGACTTCAGGGTTCCCGATAAGGCGTATTATAAATAAGAGCAAAGAGAAAAACGAAAAATGCAAAACAACAGCGCTTATGAAAACATGTTATAATAACTCTATGAAAAGAAAAAACGACGGCTTCTCGCTTATAGAACTCCTGATGTATATCGCGATATTCGCGGTGAGCGCGACCCTGCTTATCGGTATTCTGACGACCGTAACAAGGGTTCAGGGAAGACAGCAGTCGGAAGCGGTGGTAACAAAACAAATCACCTTCGTAAACCAGACAATTCAGCGGATAGTGCACGAATCAAGCTTGATAGACATGCCGTCGGGCGTCGCGAGCTCCTCGCTCACGCTTCGTATGGCATCCTCAACAGGAGACCCGACAAGGATATATGTCTCAAACGGAAGATTATACATAAAGGAAGGAACAAAAGAAGACGTTCCTCTGACGGACGGGAACGTGATTGTAGACACGTTCAGGGTAAAAAAACTTGAAAGCAAGGAGGGAAAGTCGCTTGTGCAGGTTGGATTGGGAATAAGCTATAACACCGCGGACCCGAAGGTAAAATTCTCAAGAGTGATTGAAATAATGGTAACAAGAATTACGGCGGCAAGTTTTGATTCCGACCTCGTGCCGTTAGGAAGCGGGTTAAGCGTTGGAAATTCGGGAAATAATTGGCAGAACGGCTACTTTTCGGGTGGAGTTGGAATAGGAATTGATGCTCCAAGCGCGGGCGCGAAGCTGAAGGTGGCGGGGAATATTGAATTTTCCGATTCTTCCTACGGGCTCTTGTTGAAGTCCCCGAATGGAACCTGCTACAAACTCTCGGTGTCAAACTCCGGCACGCTCTCCGTAGGGGGCTGTCCATAATCTCTCGCGCAATAAGAATATGGGTAATGTATTCGTATATCAGCTTTTAGCATTAGCACTTGACACAATTGAGTGCTAAAATTATAATTCCCCAGACGGTAAAGGAGGTCGAAATATATGATAAGCGGAAGAACAAAATCAATTCTTGAGGCGGGTATCCGCGAATTTATTGAGACTGGAGAACCGATAACATCCGAAAAACTGTACAAAAAATACGATTTCGGGATAAAGCAGGCGATGATTCGCTGGGAGCTCCATGACCTCGCGGAAGGAAACTATTTCTTTCAACAACATCCCTCCGGAGGCAGAATTCCTTCCGATAAGGCGTATCGGTTTTTTGTAAAAGAAATCGTAAGCGGAATGGAGCGGGAAAGACTGGAAGAAGAGGGAGAAACGGAGGAAATCGCGCGATATTTCGCGAGGGGAGAAAACGCGAAGTTTGTAAAACAGCTCGCGGAAAGTCTGGGAGTATTTGGTCTCTGTTACGAACAGGAAAGAAACATGGTGCACAGAAGCGGAATCGCGGAGCTTTTTGAGGCGATTGAGATGGGGAACAGGGAAGAGATGAGGGCCCTTGTGGAAGACTTGGACAAAATTTCAGATCGGATGGAAGAAAAGAAAATATGGTGGGAGGAAGAAACGGAATGGCCACAGGTCTTCATCGGAAAAAGCCCGTTTACAAAAAGCAATCAGCTCTCGGTTGTCATAAGAAAAATTTCCAAGAAAGAAACGGGAAATGTGATTGTAATGGCAATCGGGCCGAAGAGAATGGATTACGAAACCTCCTTAAAATTGTTTGAGTATTTAAACCAGTTAATATAGCGAATTCAATTCAATATGACGGAAGAAACAATGGAAGAAAAAGTGTCTCGCCTTGAAAAAGAAAAAGAAGAATATCTGGAGGGTTGGAAGAGGGCAAAAGCGGATTTTCTAAACATGAAAAAAGAAGAGGAAGAGAGGGTCAGAGAATTCATAAAATTCGGAAACGAAGCAATCATACGAAGCATGGTCTCCGTGCTGGAAAGCTTTTATCTGGGGCTTATGGCATGGAAGGAAGAAACGCCGGAGAAGAAGGGAATGATGCTTGTAAGGGCTCAACTTGAAGAAACGCTCAAGAAATACGGGGTAGAAATCATTCAGGCGAAAATCGGCGAAGAATTCAATCCCGAAAAACATGAGTGCCTCTTGTTGGAAGCTTCCGAAAGCCCCACGGGAACGATAACGGAAGAAGTGGAAAAAGGATACGCGTTATATGGAAAAATAATAAGGCCGGTAAGAGTAAAGGTATCAAAATAAAAAAATTACTAATTACTAATTTCTAATCATTAAACCATTCGGTAATAGGGACTTGATTAGGTTAATTAGGAATTAGAAATTATAATATATGTCAAAAATATTAGGAATTGATTTAGGAACAACAAATTCGGCAATGGCGGTGATGGAGGGAGGAGAGCCAAGAATTATAGAAAATCACGAGGGAAATCGCACGACTCCCTCAATCGTGGCGGTAAGCAAGGGAAATGAACGGCTGGTCGGCCTGCTCGCGAAGCGTCAGGCGGTTGTAAATCAGAAAAACACCGTGTTTTCGGTGAAACGTCTGATTGGAAGAAAGTTTGACGACGAGAACGTAAAAAAAGACAAGGCGTGGTTGCCCTATGAACTTCGGAAGGCAAAAAACGGAGGAGTTGAGGTCAAAATGGGCGACGCGTGGAATTCTCCGGAAACAATCTCCGCGATGATTCTGCAAAAATTGAAAGCCGACGCGGAAGCAAAGCTCGGAGAAAAAATTGAAGAAGCGGTTATCACGGTTCCCGCCTACTTTGACGACAGCGAAAGGCAGGCGACCATACAGGCGGGAGAAATCGCGGGATTGAAAATAAGAAGAATTATAAATGAACCGACCGCGGCGGCGCTCGCGTATGGTCTAAACAAAGAGAAAAACGAAAAAATTGTGGTATACGATTTCGGAGGGGGTACGTTTGATATTTCCGTTCTGGAAGTCGGCGACGATACCGTTGAGGTAAAAGCAACCGGCGGTGACACGCATCTCGGAGGAGATGATTTTGACCAGCGCATCTTAAAGTATCTTGTTGAAGAATATAAGAAACAGGAGGGGATAGATATTTCAAAAGACCCGCTGGCGGTTCAGCGCCTGAAAGAGGCGGCGGAAAAAGCGAAGCTTGAACTCTCAACGGCAATGCAGACGGAGATCAATATTCCCTACATCACGTCGGATGCGTCCGGCCCCAAACATTTCGCGCTCACGATGACGAGGGCGAAATTGGAAGAGCTTGTGAAAGACTTCATTGATAAATCAATCGCTCTTATTAAAGAAACCGTAACCGCCTCGGCGCCAAAGGGAGCAGGGTTAAAGTTAAGTGAAATAAATGAAATCATTCTAGTTGGAGGGCAGACAAGAATGCCCGCGATTCAAAAAGCGGTCAAAGACCTCTTCGGAAAAGAACCGCACAAAAATATCAATCCGGATGAGGTGGTTGCCTTAGGCGCGGCGATTCAGGCGGGAATCCTGCAGGGAGACGTAAAAGATATTCTTCTCCTTGACGTAACCCCCCTTACGCTTTCTATTGAAACGATGGGAGGAGTCGCGACCGCGATGATCTCAAAAAACACGACCGTCCCGACCTCAAAAAGTCAGGTCTTCTCAACGGCGGCGGATAATCAGCCATCGGTTGAGATTCATATTTTGCAGGGAGAGCGTCCGATGGCGTCCGACAACAAAACGCTCGCGAGATTTATCCTTGACGGAATCCCTCCCTCTCCTCGCGGTATTCCGCAGATAGAAGTAACCTTTGATATTGACGCGAACAGCATCTTAAACGTAAAGGCGAAAGATAAGGCGACCGGAAAGGAGCAGTCGGTTCGGATTGAGGCGGTAACCAGCCTAAACAAGGAAGAGGTGGAGCGTCTAAAGAAAGAAGCGGCGGAATTCGCGGCTGAAGACGAGCGAAAAAAGGAACTTATTGAAATTCGGAACCGCGCGGAAACAGCAATCTACACGGCGGAAAAAACACTGAAAGATCATGGAGAAAAAATTTCCGCGGAAGCGAAAACAATAATTGAAGAAAAGACGAAGAAAACGCAGGAAGCGAAAGATGGAGACGACAAGGAAGCGACAGAAAAAGCAACGCAGGAGTTGATGGAGGAGCTTCAGAAAGTTGGCTCGTCCATGTATAATAAGGAGACGCCCGAAACACCTGAAACACCTGAAACGCCGGAAGCGCCCGCGGAAGGAGAAAACGCCTCCAGCGAATCAAATCAGTAGCATGCCACGGTTCCTGCTCAAGGTTTCCTTAATCTTTAATCTTTTCTCTTATAGTTTCTAAATCATGCTCCCCGCGATACAACAAACAAGTAAACACAGTGAAAATAAGAGCAACTCTTTCGCCCCTCTAAAAATGATAAGCGTCGGAATGTTGGGAGTGTTGAGTAGCATAGGAACGATAGGATATGTTGAAAAGTTTCTGGCGGAAGGAACAATAGAGAGTTTGGCGCGAAGTATGATATTTGGCGCGATATTTCTGGTCGTTGTTAATTTGGAGGCAGTCATATTAAAAAAAGGAACGCTTATGTTTCTCTTCGCTCTTTTGCAGGGAGCGCTTCCTCTTGTCCTTTTTTATGACCGTTTCTCTAAACATCGTCTTCCAATCATTCTTCTCGTAGGAGCGGGCTTGTGCGTCTTATACCAGTTCACGGGGCTGATTCGCGGAAAAGGAATTGCTGAAAATAGCCTGCGCGTAAAATTTTTTCACATCGCGAGGGTTGTCGTGCCGAAGGCGATAACGGGGCTCTTGATTCTCGTCTCGGCGCTTATGTACTCAACATACTTTGAGTGGAAGCTGTTTAATGACGCGCTGGGCAAAAAGCTAAGCGGCGCGCTTCTTGATTCTTCCGAATCGGTAATAAAACTCTGGCTTCCGGATGTTTCAATGGATCAGACGGTTGATGAATTCATAGGAGCAATCGCGCAGGCGGAAATTCGGAAAAGAAAAACCGGAGCGGCGGAAAAACACGAGATAGAGTTAAATCTTGAGCTTCTTGCGCCGGAACAAAAAGAGGTAGTGATAAAACAAATCGTGGATCAGGCGCGGGCATCCGTTGAAAACATCACGGGCCCCCTAAACGGAAGCGAAACGGTAAAGGATGCTTCTTATAACATGCTGAAAGGACAGCTGGAATCATTGAATAAAAATAAAAACGGCAAAAAGAACGCCCTCTTCGGCGTGATAGTAACGCTTACGATATTTGGCGTCTTTCGCTCCTTTGCCTTCCTGATTTCGTGGATTATAGAATTTCTTGCCTTTCTGGTATTTAAATTTTTGGTAGCGGTGCGCTTTGTGAATGTAACGTTTGAAAACACAAGCAAGGAAACGCTCGGCTTATAGCCGAGAGCGTAAGGCTCAAAGCGAAAAATGCAAAACAACAGCGCAAAACAAAAAACCACAATAATACACAAAAGTCTACCGCTTCACGCTAAAAGGTAAAAAAGAATAAAATAACTTTTGAGTTTTGAATTGTTGTTTTTCGCTTTTCCTTTTACACTTTACACTTATGGAAGACTACTATAAAACCTTAAATATTTCTCGTTCCGCTTCCGAAGAAGAGGTGAAAAAGGCATACCGCAAACTCGCGCACAAGCATCATCCCGACAAGCCCGGCGGGAATGAAAAAAAGTTTAAGGAAATAAATGAGGCCTACCAGGTGCTTTCAAACAAGGAAAAGCGCGCCCAGTATGATAAATTTGGACGCGTCTTTGAGGGCGCGGGAGGCGGAGGAGGCGGATATAGCGCTCAAGGTTTCGGAGGGGCGGGCTTTGACCCGTCAAACTTCGGCTTCAACGGCGATTTCGCCGACTTGGGAGACATCTTTGAGGGCTTCTTCGGCGGTTTTGGAGGAAGAACGCGCACGACCTACAAGCACGGTTCCGATATAGAGATGATTCAGGAAATCACGCTTGAAGAAGCGTATAGGGGAACAAAACGGCACATCGCGTTTAAGACATTTATTGTCTGCGGGGCGTGCAATGGAATCGGACATAAAAAAGACGCGGAGATGATAGATTGCGCCGCGTGCGCGGGAAAGGGAGAGGTGCGGGAAGAAAAAAGAACCTTCTTCGGAAATTTCGCGCAGGTAAAGGAGTGCGTAACATGCGGCGGTCGGGGAAGAGTGCCGAAGGAGGCCTGCAAAACATGCGGAGGAGAGGGAAAAATTCGCGGTGAGCGGGAAGTAAGCGTTGATATTTCGGCTGGAATTGAAGACAAGCAGATTATTAAAATTCAGGGCGCGGGAGAATCCGGCGAACGTGGAGGAGGAAACGGCGACCTCTATGTGGTAGTGCGGGTAAGGCAACATTCCGTATTCAAACGGGTAAAAAACGACCTGCTTGTGGAAAAGGAAGTGGCGATAACCGATATTCTCTTGGAAAAGAAAGTTCAGGTGCGGGGAATCGGGGGCGAGACATTTGAGCTGGTGGTTCCGACAAACTTTGATGTTCGGGAAAAATTAAAAGTGTCGGGACGCGGCATGCCAAAGCTCGGCTCGCCCCGCGAAAAAGGAGACATGTTTATCTCCATTCACCTCAAGTTCCCGAAAAAACTCTCCAAAAAAGCAAAAGACCTCATTGAGGAACTTGAAAAAGAACTTCAGTAGAAATCAATTAAAGACCTTATTCTCTTTCTATTCGCAGTTTCATTAATCTTTAATCCTTTGTCTTTCATTGGTATTTGATATAATAAAAGGATGGATGAAGTTGATGAGAGGCTTGTCCCGAATCAAATTGAGGGAGAAGAGTTAAGTCCTGAAGTGATTGAAGAACTGCTCGCCTTGTACGGCCGCAAGTTAGGATTCCTGATTGCGGCTCTTAATGTTTCTCCGGACATAAAAGAAGCGTGGATAGAGGCAGTTCAGGCAATGTCTCTAAAAGAAATGGAAAAGCTTTTGAATGTGTTGGAAGCGCAGTATCTTCATGAGCAAACGCTTGAAGCGGATGAAAAGCTCCGCGAGGAAATGGAGAAACTGGTACATAGTTTTGAAAAAAAGAAAGAGGAGAATGACACCGAAGCCCTCCGAAAAATCCAAAAACTAACGAAACACATATAACAAGAAACAGGATGTCGGTCATCCCGTCGGATGTCCGACATCCCAAATATTCAGTTCGTCTAAACGTACGCTAATTTCATGTCCAGTGAAGACCCGACAAAAAATAACGAAGTCGTCCCGCCTGCCGAACCAAACGGGGAAGCCGAACAAGAGCCCCTTAAAATAGGCGATATTGTTCAATATGGAAATTTTGAGGGCATAAGGTGGAGTGTAGAAAAATTCACTGACAGTAAATCGGAATGGGCTCTTATTAGAGAAGCGGGAGGAGAAGGAAGGACGAGAAGGGTAAAAGTAAAAATTTTGAAAAAAATAGAACCTCCTCCCATTTTATCTCCCGAACTCACCAAAGAACAAACCGAACCTGTCACAGAACCGCCACCAGATCCAGAGGCAGAACGCCAGCGCCTTGAAGCCGAGCAAAGAGAACAAAAAAAGCGAGAGGCGATAAGTATCATCGCCGAATTTGAGTTAGAGCAGGAAAGAAAAACCGAAACGCACCAAGAGATGGAGCGATTGATAAATAAGTTTTGCGCCCTCGTAGAAGAGGTCTTGCCGTACGCCATAACGGAAAATGAGAAACGGGGACAGACGGATACAAGAATTAGTGCTGGATTTTATTGGGGAAAAAAATATCAAGAGATAGCAATAGTATCTAAAGAAAAAGACAATAATGGCGAAGAAGAAGAGAAAGGATATCCAAGTGCAAGCATGAGTAACATACCCGGCCTCCCACCAGAACTTGTCACAAAAATAAGAGAAACCGCGGACAAAATAGAACAAACCCGTCTAAAACTTTGGGAAGAACGTCAGATAATTTTTGAAAAACTCCGTGCTCTGCCGTGGTATGAAAAAGAGGAGTTCAAAACAGCAAAAGTAGAGATGGAACATCGCGGTCTTTATGATAATAACGGAGTACTTGCAATGCTTATTGGAGAAGGATCGCTTAAGAAACCTATTGGGGGAGAGATAGCAACGGGGAAAGACATCGTTAATTTTTTTAAGGGTGTGGTAGCAATGAAACCTGAATTTGAAATAACTCCCGAAGAAGTTGATGCCGTGAAAGAAGCAAAGCTCGCGGAGTGGGAAGAAGAAAAAAAACGCAGAGAAGCCGAACCCGCCCCCCTATCTCCCGAATCCACCACAAAACCGTCTCCCGAACTCACCAAAGAACAAACCGAGCCTGTTACGCCTCCCACACACGAGCCTGCGAGCCCCGATGCGGGAAGTCCAACTTCCGATTCGTCTTCTCATGAATCTTCAGAAACTTCTCCAGATTCTAAAATCTCCAAATCGCCCGGTCTCATTGAGCGCGTCAAAGAAAAAATACTCACTCCCGAAACCGCGCGCCTTGTCCTAAGCGGAGCTATAAGAATCCCTGCCTACTTCCTCGGCATGAAAGCCGCCTCCGACCTCGTTGGTCTCGCGGTCGCGAAAATCTCAAAAAATCCGGAGTACGGATGGGGCAATTACGTAAAACGCGGAACGGAAAAAAAGCAGTCGGAACGGATTAGAGAGGCAATCGTGGAAGTGAGCCAAGCCGTTTTGGCAAGAAAACAGGAGCTTGAAGGTCTTCCGGAAAACGCGGACGGTAAAAAAGAGCGAGGCAAAAAAACCGACGAAACGCACGAAAAATTAAAAGATGCGGTTGCAACCTTTCGTGAAAAAATAGAAGCGTCCTCCCTGCCCGAGGCGGAAAAGAAAACTCTCCGAAAAGAGCTTGCCATGATTATGGCGGAACATCGGGCAAAAAATGAGACACTAGAAACAGAAAAAGACAAGCGCGCGGAAGGAATACTGGGCACCTATCTCGCCACAAAAGCCCAGTGGATTGAGATGAGAAAAAACGAGGCAACAACCCTCCTTGCCCTTACTCCCTTTCAAGTCGCGAGAATGGGACTCTTTACGATGAACTCGCTTGTGGCAACGGGAGTGAGGCTTCATTCAAGATACACGCGCGAAGCGCTGGAAGTAAAATATGACAAAGGCGTAGCGGAAAGGAAAGCGGAAAAAGCAGAAAAAGAGGGAAGAGAGCCAGAACCAAGCGCGGAAGAAAAGCTGGAAGCGTCAATAATGTTTCACGGAGGAGAAGAAGCCTTCAAGATTCTTAGAGAAGAATACGAAGAAGTCTTGCGTCTTGAAAAAGAAGGCGCGGGCGAACTGGTTGAGGGTGAGAATGGAGCAAAAACTCCAAAGAACCCGGAGAAATTTAACGAGCTACGAGAAAAAAGAATCAATCTTGCTTGGAAGGAATACGAAGCAATGTTGTGTGCGGAGGAAGGGAAAGAAGAAGCAAAAAAAGCACTAGAAGGGATTATCTCAAGTCCAGAAAAGCATAAAAGAATAAAGGAAGATATTGCTGAAGATATAAACAAAGGAAAGGAATTTAAGCCAACTGCATATACCCAAGAATCAGCTGTCTTACAGATGCGCATCAATGAAGAAATTGTGAAGGGGGACGAGGAACAGGTAAAATTTTGGGAAGGAAAATTAAAGACTTTTTTTGCGCAACGACCCAGTTTTACCGGTAGGATAGAACCTTATAACAAATACACTCTCAACCTTCAGTACAAAGAGAAAGATAAACCAAAAGAAGGATTCGCTCTTTTCGCGGATATTGTAAAAAGAAGCGTGATGGAAACAGGCGAGAAGTTAAACATCTTCTCAAAAAACAAAACGGGATGGCAAAAAGTGGCAACGGCTGGGCGCGCCTTCGCGACGCTCGGAAGAGTATACGGACTTGCGAGCTTTGCCGGAATAGAACTCGCGGAACGAGGAGCGGTGGGCGAGGGCAGGTTTGAAACGGCTATCGGAAAGGGGATAGAAGAGTATCAAAAAGCGATGGAGGACAAATCTTTCACCGGTATTTTGGGAGGTTTGGCGGGAGAAACGGGAAGAAGCTTCATGCGGAATGTGGAGCGGGCATATCACATCTATAATCCTTTTGAGTGGTGGGCAAGAGTGAAAGAAATAGGAAAGGGAAGTTTGGGAATGGTAAAAGGTTACTTTGAAGCGCGTCAGCCCGCCGAAGAATCAAATCCTCCAACCAGTTATAAAGAAAGCGCTGAAGGAGAAGAAAGCAACTACGATTTTAACAGACCCCAACCAGACGCGACGCAAGACACTCATCAAGAAGGAGAGGAGTCCCATGACCACGCCACGCATAAGCACACCGAAGAACAAGCTCCACCATCAGTTCCTGAACAACCTCGCCAAGGTGAGGAAGTCAGCCTGCCCGAAAAAACTCCAGTGGAGGCGGGAGAACAACATTCATCAGTCCCTGAGCCTGCCAGCCATGAAACAAATCAAAGCCATCATTCGTCAGTTCCTGAACAACCCCGCCAAAGCGGGGGAATTGAAGGGCTACCTAATCAACCAGAACCCCCTCTTGAACCCACCGCCTACACCGAAACTCTAAAACCAAGGGAATCGGTATGGAAAGCGATTACGGGCGGGCTTGAAAAACATAAGGCGTTTGAAAAACTGAATGAAATCGCCGAAACAAAAGCCAAAAACGCGGACATAAAAGCGGAAGATATTGACGGCGTTGTAAAAGCGAAAGTAGCCGCGATGAAAACATATATCATAGACGCGGTTAAGGATGAGATTGAGAAAAATCCCGAAGCCTTCGGCCTCCCCAAAGGAGCGAAATTAAACGCTCTGCAACCGGGTCAAACAATCAATCTTGAATCAATTCTGGGAGACGAGTCAAAAATCAAAGATATTATTGATGAAGCGAAACGCCTGACGGCGGAAGAAATGGAGAGTATCGTGAAAAACAATACCTCGATTCAGGAGTGGGCAAAAAAGAATCCAACCGAACCCCTCACAGCCGAACGCGTTGAACAAATTCTGCGCTCCGAAGAACAACATCTCAATGAATCTCCATCAGTCTCCCAATCTCCCTCGTTAGTTCCCGAGCAACCCAGCCAAAGCAGGGGAGTCACAGGATTTTCTAAAATAAACCTCAATTTTGAAGAACCCAAACCATTTTTCCAAAAACCTTCCTTACACGAACCTCTTACCGAACTTCCAAAACCCGGTCTAGCAGAAATAAGACCTCACACAGGAGACTTTGAAAAAGTTTTCTTCCCGGACCAAACCCTCTCAAAAACCACCGCCGAAAAACCCGAATATATTATCCCACATGAAACACCAGGCGCCGGAATGGAAAAACGAGAAGCGTTAGAAAGCTTCCTTCATAAAATCTGGTATCAAGCTGAAAAAGGCGATTCGGAAAAGCTCCAAAAACTAACCGTGGGAGACGTGCTGTTTAGCATGTCCGAAGATCGTATAACCGAACTAAAAAACCAAGGATTAAAAGAAGCGGATATGCTTAAATATGTAAACCTTACACGAGAACTCATCAAAGGAGAGGGCGGATGGATAGACGAAGGCAACGGTCGCAACGAACCACTTGACGAATACCTCTCCGGATTCGCGAAGCGCAACCCGAACCCCTTTGAAATAAAAGAAGGGCATGTTGAGAGCTGGAGACAAAACATTGAGGTTCCAAAAGAAACAACCAAACCACTAGCTCTCGAACAAGATTCCGCACTCATTGAAATCCCGCAAAAACCAGAAATACCTACCGAAAACATTACAAAAACAGCCCTTAAGCGTGGCATGGAGCGTCTTTTTGCAACTGAAAACATTAGTAGCTTTAATAAGTGGCTTACATCAATGGGGGGGATTGCAGAAGGAGAACTTAAACCAGATTTAACCAATGGACAAACAAAGCAATCGCTCGTAAAAAATTTCTTAACTATTATAGGGCAAAAGTATGACGAAGAGCTTAATCCTGGAGAAAACCTCATTAAAGGAACCCTCCTTGATTTGAATGTGAAAGTTCAAGCTGGAAAGATAAAAGAGCTAAAAACGATGGACGCGGGTCTATGGAACAAGGGGTATAAGCCTGCCCTTGATGCAATTATAGTGTGGGCTGAAAGCGCGCATAGAGCGGGAGAAGACCGTATAACATCGGAACAATACAACGCCTTAAAAAACTTGGAAGAAACCCTAAAGAGAGAGAAATAAATAAAAAGAAGAGTATGATACAATAAAAGCCATAAAAAAAATGAAAAACACGAAACAAAAAAAACCAACAAAAAAGAAAGAAATGACGCTTGACGGTCTCGCCCGCATAATGCGGGGAGAGTTTGGCGTGGTACACGCGGAAATTCGGGAAGTTAAAACGGATGTAAGTGTGCTAAAAAAAGACGTGAATGAATTGAAAGTAGATGTTGCTGAATTGAAACAAGATGTAACGGGACTAAAAAAAGACGTGAATGAATTGAAAATAGATGTTGCTGAATTGAAACAAGACGTAACGGGACTAAAAGAAGACGTAAGTGAATTAAGAGATGAGGTGGGCGGATTAAAAGTGGATGTTACCGAATTAAAGGAAGATGTGAGCGACCTGAAAGTAGATGTTGCTGAATTGAAACAAGATGTGAAATCGCTTGATTCGCGTCTTGAAAAACTGGAAACGGAATTTCATAACCTTCTTGAAAAAATTGATGAACTTATCACTCTGTTTCGCGACACGCGCGAGGAAGTCGCGGTAATGGCAAAACAGATGGAACGCTTGGAGGCGCGTGTTACCGCTCTTGAAGCGTCAAAAAAGTAAGAATCTCTCCCAGTCAGTCGCGAAGTCGGATGTCCCCAATATTAAAACGTAAAAATGACCCGAAGGGTCATAGGACATCCGACTTCCCAATATTGATAACAGCAAACCGACTGTCATAAATAAAAAACGGCCGTATGCTGGTGCATACGGCTCGTTTCGTTGTAATGTTAGCTACTCTCCACCTCCTTTCCTCTGTGAGGAGAGTAGCTAACTGCGGGACGGGACGCTAGGGATTAAGTAACATCCCAAGCGTCTCCGTCGCCGCTTTCTGAATTTCGAACTTCCCACCCTTGGTCGGGTGGTCTCCTCCATCCTCGGGATCGTTATCCCGGAGTGCAAGAGCAAGGTGAGCGGTGGCATTTTCCACTGCCGTAACACGGCCCGCAAGCTCTTGAACGAAGGAGTTCTTTTCAACCTCCTCGTTCGCAAGCTCGCGAACCCGCTTTTCTGTGATGGCGGCCTCCGCGGTTTTTGGCGTTGGCGTCACCACCGGGGCAGTGGTGGGCACCGTCGCGGGGACGGCGAGCTTTTTGAACTCCACGAGGGTTTTTGCAAACCCTCCAAGGAACTCATCAAACTTCTGCTTCCCGTCCCACCCGAGGGCGGTGAGGAGCTGGCAAAGCTTCGACTCGGTCGCTTTCAAGCGAGCGAGTTCCCCTTCCGTCATCCCCGCGACAACGGGGGCGACGGGGGTCGCCTGAGCGGAGTCCTTCGCCTTCAGCTCGGCGATCTGGGCGCGGAATGCCTGAAAAACATCCGCGTTAATCGCGCCCTCAATTTCAGAGTCGTAAGGTTTTCCACCGAGCTTTTTTTTAAGCCTGGCCGTAACCTCGGCGACGCGTTGTTTTGCGAAGTTGGGGTCGTCCGTGACCCCCGCCTCAATATACATGACCCACGGTTCAATCCGTGAGCGTGTCATGTACCTGGCGGCGACTTCGCGTCGCCCGACACCCGTCGGTTGCGTCGCGAGTTGGGCGGCGACGTCAACCGTCTGGTTGACGCGCGCCGCCAGCTTCTGTTCCGGGGTGGCCTTATCCCACCCATCCGGGGTGGGAAAAACGCGATCCTTGACGGCCTGGCTCGCGCCAGAGCCGTCCTTCGTTGCCTTCACCGCCGATGCGGTGGAAGCCAACACGAAACCGAAAACGAGAAGTAAAAAAGCGAAACGTTTCATCTCAAATCTCCTCAGGCAGGACGGGTTTCACCGCCTCGCCCAAACCCGTACCTACCGAATCGTGAAGACGTCGTTCGTCGGCGTCGTCACAGGCGTCGTTGCGGAGGCGCCGTCGCCGTCGGCGGGTTTCTCCGCCTCGGACGCCGCCGTCGCCGGCGGAGCGGGGGCGGTGTGGAGAGCTTTCACGTGCTCCTCTACACCTAACGACACGACTGAGGAAGCGTCCGTGTAATCCGTGTAGTGTTCGCTGACCCACTTCTCGGTCGCGACGATGGACGTGACGGCGTTGCCGTCGGCGTCCGTCGTCTTCACCCCGTTCGTAGTGGCGGCAAGGATTGCCGCTGCGATACGGGCATCCTCTCCTCTGACGTGTAGGAGAGCAAGGAGGCCGAAAACCAGCACGAGGCTGGCGAGGGCAATTAAGCCCCATGACCAGAGACCGATCCCCGCCGGACCCTGGGCTCCGCGGAGCCCGCGGAGCCCCTCTTTGTGCTCGGTGGCCAATAGTTGCGCCAGTGCACGAAGCTCCTCAGCGGAAAGCTGAGTCTCATTCATTTCCGTCCCTTTCGTGCGACTCCCTCAAGAGCCGCGGTTTAATATTTCGGACGTCAGATGTCCAAAATATTGTTTTTCCTCCAAAAGAGGAAGGTAAAAACTACGCTTAAATTTCACTTCTAGTATATTTCGCGACCCCGTCTTGCGGGGGAGCATATTTCGTCCCGCGCCAGCGGGACATATTTCCACGAATTTCCGGAGCGTAGCGACCACCTTCCTCTTCTGGAAGAATATTCAAAAAAACCTATTTACTAAGGAAGAAGTAAGTATTTAGTTGTCAAATAGCGGTCCTCAAACTGTGAGGCGTATTCTAGCATACTATTGATAATAAGTCAAGAACATTGCGGGGCATGGGAAAACGTAAGCCAGACGCATTTTTGACCACAAGAAAAAAAAACGATACAATAAAAGCATGAAGTTAGAGCATTATCCTGTAGAAAAAATAAAAAAGGAGATACGCGCGATTGTTGAAAAACACCTTGATTTAAAGGAATACAAGCTGTTCTTTTTTGGGTCAAGAGTAGATGGAAAAAATCACAAGGGCTCTGATATAGATGTAGGCATAGAAGGACCGGAACGTATTTCTTCGCCAGTGTGGCTTGAAATTCAAGAAGAAATAGAAAATTTGCCCATACTTTATAAAATTGAAATTGTTGACTTCAAAAGGGTCTCGCGTGAATTTAAGGAAGTCGCTTTATCGCACGCGGAGCCGATAAAATAAATAACATAATATGACAAAAGGAGAATCGCTCATGCATCAATTACGGAAGGCAACAGAACGCTTGAAGGAAGTATTGGATCAAGAAAAGAACGAGTTTATAAGGGACTCGGCAATTCAGCGTTTTGAATTTACGCTTGATCTTGCTTGGAAAACAATCAAGGGAGTATTAGAAAAAGAAAAAGGTATCGTATGCACCTCTCCAAAAGAATGCGTGCGTGAAGCGTACAGACAAAACATGATAGGGTATGATGAATTTTGGCTAAAAATGATTGACTTGAGAAACGAAGCGGCGCATATGTACAGTGAAGAAAAATCGGAAGAAATTTACAGTATGCTTCCGCGAGCGCTTGAAAAGTTTTATGAACTTTTAAGCTCGCTTGGACAACAAGTTGACACGCGCTAAAAAAGCAGGTACAAATAAAGGCACACAACAAATAAAGTCCGCAGAAAGCAGGCGTTCCAAGTTCATCAAGGGACTTAATTTCCTGCCGAGGAATGATGTTGCTTTGTAACATCGCAGATGAGCGCAAAATCCGTCAGTTGGCGGAACGCAGAATTACGCGGAAACGTCAGCGTAAGTCAGCGTAAGGTCAGCGTTTATCCGCGGTTCGCGAAGCGAACACTCTGCGGCCCAAAAGGTCGTTTTTTTTAACCCGCAAAACTACAAATAACACGAATCAACAAATGTCTACAAAAATATATTCGTAATTCGTAGCAGTTTGTAGATTCGGATGAATTCGTAGATTGGGACCGGTATATGTTAACCCGCAAACAAAAGGAAGAAATCGTAAAAAATGAATCGGCGAAACTGTCCGAGCATGAGTCGCTCGTGATAGCCGACTTTACGGGTCTTTCGGTAAACAAGGTAAACGCCTTCCGAAGATCGCTTGAAGAGATAGGCGCGAGCTTTAAGGTGATAAAGAAGCGCCTTCTAAACATCGTCTTTCGCGAAAAAGGAATAGAGCTGGATACGAGAAATATGGATGGGCAGACCGGCGTTGTCTTTTCAGGCAAAGACATGGCGGAAACCGCCAAGCTCGTATACAAATTCCAAAAGGAGAACAAGGAGAAGTTTAGAATCTTGGGAGGCGTGGAGCTCGCGGAAAAGAAAGCTTTGGGAGGGAGAGAGGTGGAAATGATTGGAAAACTGCCGTCTCGAGAAGTCTTGCTGGGACAGCTGGTATATATGATTGGAAGCCCAATAAGGTCGTTTATGGTCGTTCTTAGTGAACGAGGAAAGAAAATAACATAATCTCTAATCTCTAAACCCTAATCTCTAAACAAATCCAAAACTCAAATATCAAAAACGCTTTTGAGTTTCGATATTTGAGATTGTTTAGAGATTAGAAATTAGGATTTAGAGATTCATATATATGTCTGAAGAAACAAAATACAGCGACATCATAGAAAAAGTGGAAAAATTAACGGTAATGGAACTCGCCGAACTCGTAAAGGCGCTCGAAGAAAAATTCGGCGTATCAGCGGCCGCGATGGCGGTAACGGCGCCGGGCGGAGGAGGTGGCGAGGAAGTCGTGGAAAAAGACTCTTTCAGCGTCGTATTGAAAGAGGTCGGAGCGCAGAAAATTAACGTGATAAAGGCGGTGAAAGAGATCACGGGGCTCGGACTAAAAGAAGCGAAAGATATTGTTGACGGAGCTCCAAAGGCGGTAAAAGAAGGAGTAAAAAGAGAGGAAGCGAATGAAATAAAGAAAAAGCTGGAAGAGGCGGGAGCGGTAGCAGAACTTCAATAAACGCGGACTGACGCGGACCCAAACGCAGAAGAACGCGGAAACAGAAAAACGGTTTGCCTTTCGGGCGAACTGTTTTTCTGTTGAAGAAGAAAGGATAGTGTTCTATGCTAAAAACAGCCTGAAGATTGGGCGCGGAGAGCCGACACCAAAGGTCGTCGGCTTGGTAGAGCGCTGTTTCATCCTGCGCAAAAAAATGCGCGCTTAGCTCAGCTCCGACGCCCCTTTGGGGGTCGGAGAGCCGACACCAAAGGTCGTCGGCTTGGTAGAGCGCTGTTTCATCCTGCGCAAAAAATGCGCGCTTAGCTCAGCGGTAGAGCGTTCGCTTCACACGCGAAAGGTCGCAGGTTCAATCCCTGCAGTGCGCACAAAAAATATTACAAGCATGTGAAAAAATTGCGTCTGTGTATAACTAGAAAGCGAAAAACGAAAAAGTAAGATAAACAAAGGAAAATTCAACTTAAAACACCAGCTTAGACTGGTGTTTTAAGTTTTTGACTTGTGGGGAATGAGTGCTATACTAGATACCACAAGTGGGGAATTGTGGATAAAAGTGTGGATAACTGCCAAATCTGGGGATATCTCACAACATTCTATAGTAGTTCGTAGATTCGGATAATTTGTAGTTTTGGAGCGGTTATATGTTTCTAGGCGAATACAAACACTCAATAGACGCGAAGGGAAGAGTTGCCGTTCCCGCGAAATTCAGGTCAAAGCTGGTGAGCGGAGCGATTATTACGAGAGGATTGGATTCGTGTTTGTTTGTGTTTGACGCGAAGGAGTGGCAGAAACTTGCGGAAAAATTGATAGCGCTACCGCTCGCCCAGGCGAATTCCCGAGCCTTCTCAAGGCTCATGCTCTCCGGCGCGAGCGATGTGAATCTTGATGTTCAGGGAAGAATTTTGGTGCCCGACTACCTTCGCGCTTACGCCGAAATAAAAAAGCAGGTTGTTGTAACCGGACTCTACAACAGAATTGAGATATGGGACGCGGAACATTGGAATACATATAAGGCAAAAACCGAATCCCAGTCGGATGAAATAGCGGAAAAACTGGGAGAGCTTGGAATATAAAAAATCCGAAGCACGAAATCCGAAATTAGAAACAATATAAAAATCTGAATGACCAAAATTCTAAACGCGAGTTTCTGTCATTTGAATTTAGAACATTAGAATTTGTTTCGAATTTCGATATTCGAATTTCAGGTTTAATAACATGCATATTCCTGTTCTTTTACACGAAGTTATCACGGCGCTTGAACCAAAACCGGGAAATTTCTTTATTGACGGCACGCTCGGCGGGGGAGGACACGCGAGGGAAATAATAAAAAAAATATCCCCGGGAGGAGTATTTTTGGGGCTTGATGCCGATAAACATGCTATAGAGAACGCGAGAAGAGAACTTGAATCTCTGGGAAAAGAATTAGGGTCGGATGTGTTTGTGCGCCACGGGTCATACACGGAAATACAAGATATAAAAAAAGAAAAAAATCTGGGAAAAGCGGACGGTCTGCTTCTTGATTTGGGGCTCTCCTCAAACCAGCTGGAGGAATCAGGAAGAGGATTTACCTTCATGAAAAACGAACCGCTTGATATGAGATATGACGCGAGTGATAACCGCAACAACTTGACAGCGGAGAAGATAATAAACGGATGCGCCGAAGAGGAGTTGGCAGATATCTTTTGGAAGTATGGAGAAGAAAGAAAATCAAGACAGATGGCGAAGGCAATCGTAACGGCGAGAAAAAAGAAGCGGATTGAAACCACGGCGGACTTGCTGGAAATTATAGGTGAAAGAAGAAATCAAAAAACAAGAATTCATCCGGCGACAAAAGTCTTTATGGCGCTTCGGATTCGGGTAAATAGCGAGTTTGAACATATTGAATCAATCATGGAACAGCTTCCATCTATCGTAAAAGGGAAAACGGCAATCATTTCATTTCATTCATTGGAAGATAGGTTGATAAAAGAAGGATTTAAACGCATTGAAAAAGAAGGATGGGGAAGTATTCAAACAAAGAAAGTTATAAAACCATCGTATGAAGAAATACGCGAAAATCCAAAAAGCAGGTCGGCAAAACTGCGCGTCATCCAAATCTTATCTTCTAGATTCTAGCTTCTAGATTCTAGCTTCTAGATTCTAGCTTCTAGATTCTAGCTTCTAGATTCTAACGTTATGACAATAACCAAACCAAACGAACAAAAAAGAAACAGCAAGGCGCTTATGGTGGTTGCCTTGTGTTTGATCGCGGGAGGAGTCGCGTATGTGTTTGAATATAATAATTTAGTTAAAGCAAGATATAGCTTGGAAAATTTGGAAAAAAATATAAAAGAAGCGAAGACAAGAGAAAGCGAGATAAAAAATTCTATATACCAGATAACCGACCCGGAAAAAATAAAAAAGTTCGCGGAAGAAAACGCGCTGATATTGGAAGAGATGCCCGCGTATATAAGCGAGAAAACAGAAAAAACATTGTCCAAGCTGATTGAGGAGTAAAAAAAATAATGACCTACAAAGCCCATATCCGTAATTGGTAGTAATTTGTAGATTCGGATAATTTGTAGTTTCGGAGCGGTTAGGTAGTTTTGGAGCGGTTACGTAGATTCGGATAATTTGTAGTTTCGGAGCGGTTAGGTAGTTTCGGAGCGGTTAGGTAGTTTTGGAGCGGTTATGTAGATGTAGATCGGTATTATGAAAAAGTTTAGATGGCTACTTATAACTTCAGGTGTGGTGATGCTTTATGGAGTTCTCTTCGTGCGCCTCTACAAGCTTCAAATATCAAAGAGCGAGTACTATACGGAACGAGCGGAAGCATTGGGAAAGATAGGAGCAGACTCAATGTATAAGCGGGGAAGGATTCTTATACAGGATAAGAACGGCAATGAGATTCCGCTCGCGGTGAACAAGGAATACCCCGTGATATACGCGGTGCCAAAGGATATAGATGACGCAAAAGAAGAAGCGTCCGCGCTTTCAGAGATATTGGGTTGGGAGAAAGAAGAACTGGAAAAAGCTCTGGATAATCCGGAATCCCGCTTCCGAATGCTTGTGGAAAAAGCAAGCGAAGAGCAAATAGAGAAGGTGCAGGAATTAAAATTGAAAGGAATCTTTATTGATAAAAAACCTTATCGCTCCTATTCATTTGAGAAACTTGCCTCGCACGTCGCGGGATTTGTCGGAATAAACAAAGAATATAAAAACCCAAAAGGACTGTATGGAATTGAAAAGCAGTATGAGGAAACATTAAGAGCGGGAGAAGATGTAAAGCTTACGATTGACAGAAACATACAAACGGAAGCGGAAGAGATGATACAAGGACTTGTGAAAGCGTATGGGGCAAAGACGGGCACGATTATCGTGGAAGACCCGAAGACGGGCGCTATTCTTGCACTCGCGAACGCCCCAAATTTTAATCCAAACACATACGGCGAATCTCCGGTTGAAAACTTTATAAATCCTGCCACGCAAAATCTGTATGAACCCGGCTCGGTGTTTAAGCCCATTACAATGGCGGCGGGTATTGATACCGGAGTGATCACCCCTCTCACGACCTATGTTGATAAAGGAACGCTTACCATTAACGGAGAAAAAATATCAAACTGGGATTTGAAAGCCCACGGGCGAATCACAATGACAAACGTTATTGAGCAATCGGTAAACACGGGCGCGGTATTCGCGGCGGTAAAAACAGGCAAAGAACATTTCGTGGAATACGTAAAAAAATTTGGATTCGGAGAAAAAACCGAGATTGA
The DNA here is from genome assembly GCA_001781035.1 of Candidatus Jorgensenbacteria bacterium RIFCSPLOWO2_01_FULL_45_25b. Classification (GTDB taxonomy): domain Bacteria; phylum Patescibacteriota; class Minisyncoccia; order UBA6257; family GWB1-50-10; genus 01-FULL-45-25b. The sequence continues at coordinate 38,227 of MFKK01000002.1, forward strand.
ACTGCCCGATGAAGTACGGGGAAACCTCTCAAACATCGAGAGAAAAAATGTTCAAGATATAGACATCGCGACCGCCTCATTTGGCCAAGGAACGGCGGTAACGCCGATTCAGATGATAAGCGCGTTTACGGCAATCGCGAATGGCGGAGCGCTGATGCGCCCCCATATTGACGCTTCCGTTCCAACAAAAGAAGTGCGGAGAGTGATAAAAGAAGAAACGGCAAAAAAAGTCGCGGAGATGATGGAATCCGCGGTTGAAAAAGCGAATGTCGCGGCGCTTCCCCAGCATCGGATAGCGGGAAAAACGGGAACCGCTCAAATCGCGGACCTAAAATACGGCGGGTATGAAGAAGCGTATAATCACACCTTTATCGGTTTCGGGCCGATAAGCAATCCGAAGTTCGTCGCGCTTCTGAAGCTTGAGCGTCCAAACGTAACACTCGCGGGCGCAACCGTCGTTCCGGCATTCAAAAAACTGGCGCAATTTATTGTAAGTTACTATAATATCCCACCAGATAAAGCTACTGAATAAATGACACCAATGAAATCTCGCCTCCTCCCTCTTCTTGAAAAAATAATAAAAACGTTGGCAAAGCTCACTCTAAAGCGCTACAAACCCGGCATTATTGGCATAACTGGAAATGTCGGAAAAACCTCGGCGAAGGAGGCGATAAGACTGCTTCTGGAACGGGAAAGGAAGGTGCGCGCGAATTCAAAAAATTTTAATAATGAGTTTGGACTCCCTCTTACTATTTTGGGAAATTGGAAAGATACGGAAGGAAGATTGTTTTGGATAAAAGTAATCTTATCCTCAATTATAAATCTGCTCATAAAAAGAAAGTCGTACCCCGAATTGCTGATTTTGGAATATGGCATAGACCGCCCCGGAGACATGCGAAAACTTTTGGAAATCGCCCGTCCTCACATCGGAGTGGTAACCGCGATAGGAAAAACCCCCGTGCACGTGGAATTTTTCGCGGGCAAGGAGGGAGTAATTCGGGAAAAGGCGAGAATGATAAGCCAGCTTCCCGCGACCGGTTTCGCGGTATTGAACGCCGATGATGAGGCGGTGCTTGGCATGCGGGATCACACGCGCGCTCACGGAATAACATTCGGATATTCCGAGCGGGCGGATATAAAAATATCAAACCTTGAAACGCAAATTCAAAATAGAGTTCCTTCAATCAGCTTCAAACTGAACTATGGAGGAAGTTTTGTGCCTGTAAGGATGGAGGGAGTGCTGGGAAAGACGCAAACCTACGCGGCGGGAGCGGCGGCTGTAATTGGAGTGGTGTTTGGCATGAATCTCGTAAAAATCGCGGAAAACTTGGGAGCGTATAAATCTCCAAAAGGAAGAATGAATGTGTTGGGAGGAATAAAAAACAGCGTCATTATTGATGACACGTATAACTCCTCTCCTCTCGCGGCGAAAGAAGCGCTGGAAACCCTAAAAGAAATAAAAGCAAAGCGTAAAATCGCGGTATTGGGAGATATGCTGGAGCTTGGGAAGCACTCAATAGAAGAACACGAGAACATCGGAAAAATCGCGGCGAAAACGGCGAAAATTCTGATAACCGTCGGCGCGAAGGGGAAATTTATCGGAGAATCCGCGATGAAAGCGGGGCTACCAAAGAAATCGGTATTTATATGCAAGGGAATAGCCGAAGCCTTCTCGCTTCTTACGAGGACAATTGAAGAGGGAGATATGGTTTTGGTGAAGGGGTCTCAAAGCGTTCGGATGGAATATGTTGTAAAGGGAGTGATGGAAGACTCGTCAAAAGCGGAAGAACTCCTTGTCCGCCAATCTAGCGCGTGGCTAGAAAAGCCTCCGATGTATAAGTAAGAAGTAGCAACTTGCAAACTTGTTGTATTGCGCTCCTACGGGGAATCGAACCCCGGTTTCCGCCGTGAGAGGGCAGCGTCCTGGGCCACTAGACGATAGGAGCAGGCAAGTGCATTATAAATACATAACAAAAAAGAGGCAATGGATAAAATCGCGGAGCTGGAAAATTTGAAAGCGGAAATAGAAAAGGATTCCCTACTTCCGCTTCAGGAGTCGCATCTCGTATTCGGCGAGGGAAATCCAAACTGTGATATTCTTTTTATCGGAGAGGCGCCCGGTTTTCATGAAAACGAACAAAAACGCCCGTTTGTGGGACGCTCGGGACAGCTTCTCACGAAACTAATTGAGGCGATTGGCTGGAAAAGAGAAGACGTGTATATCACAAACATCGTAAAACGTCGTCCGCCGGAAAACAGAGACCCCTCTCCGGAAGAAATAGAGGCGTATAAACCTTATCTTACTAGGCAAATAGAGATATTGAATCCAAAAATTATCGCTCCACTGGGAAGATTTTCCATGAACTATTTTTTGCCGAACGCGAAAATCTCACGCGACCAAGGAAAAATATTCTGGTGGGGAGAGAGGTTGATTATGCCTATTTATCATCCGGCGGCGGCGCTCCGCTCCACAAGCGTGTTGGAAGAATTAAAAAAAAGCATTCTAAAGCTAAAAATCGCGGCGGGAAAATATGAGAGGTTCCTGAAAGAAAAAAGAGAAAAAACGCAAAGTGAATCAGTAGAAGACAAGGAGCAGGAAACTCTTGTTTAGTTTTTCAAAAAAAACGCCATCTGTTTGGGAAAACAAACGACGTTATACGCGGGGAGCAATCTGACGCTCCCGACACTCTTGAATCGTAAACAACTCCTCTCTTTCCACATTGAGAATCCGGAGAAGGTCGGAAATGAGTACGAGAACGCGTCCATCGGGCATGTTTCGTACCACCATTCCATTATAGACGCCAAACGACATCTCAATACAGACCATGTCCCCCTCACGCAGTCTTTTTGCGATATTCTCCATCACATCCCCCTATCTGAAAACAAAATCTCCTCTATAATTATACCAAATGTTGGACATTCTAAATCGTCTCAAACAAAAGCGGAAAGAGCTTGCCGAAGAGGAGGGGAAAGAGCTTTTTATGATTCTTCACAACGCCACTCTGGAAGAAATGGCGGAAGTATTGCCGAAAACGATGGAAGAGCTGGAACGTATTAAGGGGTGGGGAAAGAAAAAAAGCGAAAGGTATGGAGAAGAATTCTTGGAAATCATAAGGGGAGAAAAAGGAGAAATAAAAAGCGAAAAAAAAGAAGTAAGAGAAGCGGAAGAAGGAGAGCTTTCCGTGGAGCAGTTTGTTCATCTCATAAATAAAACCCTCGCGGGTTTTGGACAGGTAAGCGTACGGGGAGAAATCTCAAGAGTTTCGGTGCGGGACGGAAATGCCTACTTTACGTTGAAGGACCCAAAGGAAGGGCAGTATTCGGTTGATTGCTTTATGGGAAGATGGGATATGGAATACTATGCCTATCTTTTGAATGAGGGAGAAGAGGTGATTGTAAAAGGAATTCCAAGCCTATATAAAACAGGAAGGTTTAGCTTGATAGCAAAAAAAATAACGCCAATTGGAGAGGGCGCGTTGAAAAAAGCTTTTGAGGCGCTAAAGAAGAAGCTCGCGGAAAAAGGGTATTTTGAAGAATCAAGAAAGCGCCCGATTCCGCGCTTCGTACGAAAGATTGGTCTGATAACCTCAATGGAGGGGGAGGCGATTAACGATGTGAGAAAAAATATCGGTGAATACGGCTTCCAAATATACCTCTTTGATGTTCGGGTGGAGGGAGATCAGGCGGAAGGAGGAATCGTGCGCGCGATACGAGAGCTGAACACAGGAAAGCAAAACCTAGATGTTCTTGTTCTTATTCGCGGAGGAGGAAGCAGAGAAAGTCTTAATGTGTTTAATTCAGAAAAAATAGCGGAAGCGATAGCGGGCTCAAGAATACCGGTTCTAACCGGCATCGGCCACGAACGGGACGAGACGATAGCCGGATACGTATCCGACAAAAATCTTTCAACTCCAACCGCGGTCGCCGTGTATCTGAAAAGGGAAAGAGAATCATTGATGGAAGAAGTAAAAGAAGGCGCGGAATCGCTGATGGAGAGGGTGGAGTATATTCTGGAGGAGAAAAAGAATAAGTACGAAATGAACTGGAAAAGAGTTCTTGCTTGCTTTGAATCGTATCTGGGCAGAAAAAATCTGATTCTAAAAAACCTCTCCGTAAGAATGGAACACGGGCTCGCGAAGACCTTCAAAAAATTCCGCGAGCTGGAACATCTCCTCCTCCGAAGGCTCTATATGTTTGAAAAAGCAACCGAAAGGAAAAAATACGAGCTAAAAAGAAAAATGGAAAAAATACGGGAAGGTTTGGAGAAGTATCTTGATAGGACAAGTTCAAAGCTTGCTTCTTTGGGAGAGGCGCTTGCTTCCTTAAATCCCGCCTCTGTCTTGGGGCGGGGATATAGCATCGCTCGCGACAAAGAAGGAAAGATTATTAAAAAAGCCGAAGAGGTTGAAATCGGCGAGGAAATATCACTTCTTCTCGGAAAGGGGAGCATAACCTCTCTGGTGAACTCCGTAAGAAAGGAGGAGCAGTTCTAACCACTATTCAGCGAGGGTTTGCGCGGGAAAAAACTTGGTATATAATAAGCGCATGACAAAAGAAGCATCAAACGTGGAAACGGCAATTCAGCGCCTGGAAAAGATTGTGGAAGAACTCTCGGGAGGGGACATTGAAGTGGAAGCGGGACTGAAAAAATTTAAAGAGGGAGCCGAACTGGTAAAATTTTGCAGAAATGAGCTAAAAACGGCGGAAAATGAATTCAAAAAATTAAAAACGGAGTTGGAAGAAGAACCAGCCGAAATGAAGGAGTTTTAACGGGAAAAATCTTTGCGCGGCGGGTCTACAAACAAAACATATGAAAAACATCGGAAAACCAATACTCTTTATCGTTCTTGCCTTCGGAGCGGGCTTTTTTATGGGAAATCAGATTCCGGGTTCGGGAGAGAGGCTGGTCGCCTCTCTCGTTCAGCTTGGGAAAGAGGAGAAGAAACAGGAAGTAGAAATAAGGGAGGAGAAAAAATCGGAAACATTTATCGTAACAAACGTCATTGACGGCGATACGATTCAAATTGAGGGAGGCGAACTTGTTCAATACATAGGAATTGACGCGCCCGAAGGAAAAAGCGGAGATTCGGAAGTATGCTTCGCGTCCGGCGCCAAGGTGCGTAATCAGATTTTGCTTGCCGGAAAGAAAGTCCGGCTGGAACGCGACGTAAGCGACCGCGACGGGAAGGGCAGGCTTCTGCGATATGTGTACGCGGAAGACCCCGAAGGAAAAGAAGGCGAGATATTTATAAACCTTGCCCTTGTAAAAGACGGAGCGGCCTTCACCGTCTCCTACCCTCCGGACGTAAAGTACCAAAAAAGCTTTGAAGCCGAGGAAGAAAAAGCAAGAGAAAGGCGCGTCGGTCTTTGGGCAACATGCGATGAGACATTAGAGGTTCTGCTTCCGGGAAAATAAATCCTCTCACTCTTACGCGATTTATTATTAGATGAAAACAATTCGCTATAAACGTCTGATTGTGCTTATAGGAACACTACTCGTGTTCCTTTTTGGTGTCTGGTCGGGAGAGCTCGGAGATAAAAAAACAAAAGAAACAGAAGAGGTGCTAAATATCGCATCAGAAGAAAGTCAAGAGAACAAGGAAAACGAAAGGGAAACGACGAAAGCCATACGAGTGATTGATGGCGATACGATTGAAATAGAAGGAGGGGAGAAGGTTCGCTACATCGGCATTGATGCTCCGGAAAGCGTTGACCCTCGGCGAAAAGTGGAGTGCTTCGGGAAAGAAGCGGCAGAAAAGAACAAAGAGCTGGTGGAAGGAAAGGAGGTGGCTCTTGAAAAAGATATAAGCGAGAGGGATAAATACGGCCGTCTTCTGCGGTATGTGTATGTGAAAAACGCTGACGGCGCGGAGCTCTTCGTAAACGCGGAACTTGTAAAAGAGGGGTACGCGAACACCTCCACCTATCCGCCGGATGTAACGCAGAGCGCGCTCTTTAGGGAAAAAGAGAAAGAAGCGAGAGTAAAAAAAATCGGTCTCTGGGGCTCGTGCGGGAAAATCAACGAATAGCGAATTGCGTACGAACAATCAAATACGCGAACGATTCGTTTATTCGTATAGATTTGTTATTCGCTGATATTGCCCCAGTTCACCACATTCCACCATGCCGTGATATAATCCGCTCGGCGGTTTTGATATTTGATATAGTACGCGTGCTCCCAAACATCAAGTCCGAGAAGCGGAACAAGTCCTTGGGAAATAGGGCTATCCTGATTCGCGGTTGAAATAACCGTAAGCCCGCCTGAAGCATCTTTTATTAACCACGCCCACCCGCTTCCGAAGCAGGCAAGAGCCGAGTTTGTAAAAACCTCCTTAAATGTTTCAAAGGAACCAAAAGATACCTCAATCTGTTTCAAAAATTCACCCGTCGGAGCGTCTTTTCCAATAATAGGAGGAGTCATCCACTTCCAAAATAGGGAATGATTGTAATGCCCGCCACCGTGATTTCGCACGGCTCCTCGTATTTCCTCCGGTACGCCCGATAAGTCTTTCAAAAGCTCCTCAACCGTCTTCTCTTGCAAATGAGGATATTTCTCCAAAGCGGTATTCAGCTTATCCACGTATGCCTGATGATGCTTTGCATGATGAATCCTCATGGTTTCCATATCAATAAAAGGCTCTAGAGCGTCGTAGGAATAAGGAAGCGTTGGAAGTTCGTGTTTCATGAATACCATTATAGAACAATTTAATTATTTGTTAAGCAGACGCCTAATGATATAATAACAAGGCGAAGCAGAAGATTTTATATTCTTCTCATCTTGAATTCAGGGGGTGGAAAAAAATATGAAAAAATCAAGAAAAAAACAATTTGTGCATTATGACGCGAAAAGCGACGTTTTGTATTTTGGCATAAAGCAGGGAGCAGAAGAGGAATTTGTGGAAATCGCGCCTGGTATGATGGCGGAACTTGACGAACAAGGAAAAGTTATCGGCGTTGAGGTTTTTAACGCCTCAAGCATGTTTCAGTCAGTTGCGAAATCAATTGAGCTTCGGGCAATGAGTATGGTAAGTTGATGTAATAAATTTCAACACATTTCTATGAATTTCATGAGTCCCGCTCTATGGCGGGACTTATGTATTTCTGCCACATGTTGACCAAAAAAAGGTTTTCCAATAAAATTACTCTGTTTATTAAGGTCTAGTATCACTCTCATGTTGTCTATTTCTCTTGTAGCGGAAGAGGTGTTTAATATAGCCGGCACGCCGGTTACAAATTCACTGCTTACCACCTGGGTAGGTATCGTAATAGTTTCTCTGCTCGTTATCATCGGGCTTTGGAAGCATAGTATCGTGCCGAAAGGTCTCCAGCTTATATTGGAAAGCGTATACTCGTTTTTTTTGAATCTTTGCGAAACGGTGCTGGGAGAAAAGCGTCTCGCGGAAAAAGCCCTTCCGTTTATCGGAACAATCTTCATCTTTGTCTTCGCGGCAAACATATTTGAGGTTATTCCGGGGGTTGGAACAATCGGAATAAAAAAAGTGGAAGAACACACGACGGAAGCTCCTATCCAAGCCACGCAAGCTATGGAATCCGATATGTACCAATATCAAAATGAATACGCGGAGAATGTATTTCTTCCCGAACCGTTAGAAACGAGCGAAACAATAGAAGTTAAGGAAGCTCATATGGTTCCGCTCTTTAGACCGGGCACTACCGACCTGAACACCACGCTTGCTCTCGCCCTTATATCGGTTATCGTAACCCAGATAGTGGGCTTCAGCGCGCTCGGATTCGGGTACCTGAAAAAATTCTTCAACTTTTCAAGTCCTATCAATTTCTTTGTGGGCATACTGGAACTCATTTCGGAATTCGCGAAAATCATCTCATTCTCCTTCCGTCTTTTTGGAAACATATTCGCGGGAGAGGTGCTCCTAACGGTTATATTGATGCTTGTTCCGTATTTCGTGCCGATTCCTTTTTACGGACTGGAGGTGTTTGTGGCGGTTGTGCAGGCGTTCGTGTTCGCGATGCTAACTTTGGTATTTATGAAACTCGCGATGACAAGCCATGACGAGGAGAGCCATGCGGCAGCGCATT
>MFKK01000003.1 GCA_001781035.1 Candidatus Jorgensenbacteria bacterium RIFCSPLOWO2_01_FULL_45_25b
GCGAGGACGAAGGCAATAATGTGTTTTGCTCCCGCTTGTTTTAACGTCCGCGCGGCTTCTCTCATTGTCGCGCCGGAAGTGAAGACGTCGTCTACAATGATGAAAGTTGTAAGTTGTAAGTTGAAAGTTGAAAGGACGGATGACGTTGCCGTGAAACAGTTTTTGACGTTTTCTTCGCGGGCTTCTTTTGTTTTTTGTTCGGCTTGAGGGTCGGTATGCCGTGCTCTTCTTAATATATTTGTTTCAATATATGGAGGTCGGATGTCCTTCCCGCCTTGAGCGGGACTCTTCCGAGAGGCTGTAATATTGGGGACATCCGACCTCCGCGCTAACTCGTTTTGGAGGGCGCGGGCAATGAGTTCCGCTTGGTTGAAGCCGCGCTTGCGCTCTTTTTTTGGAGCGAGAGGAAGGGGAACGAGGACGATATCAGCGAATAACCCCGTAGAGTCGCTTCGCTCCCACGGGGCAGGCGAATTTGTTTCGAATAAACGAATAGACGAATTTACGAATGTTTTTTGGATGTAGGGTTTTATGAGAAGTTCGGTTATTGGATGAATTGCTTGTCGGATTTCACGGTATTTTAAGGCGTGAATGAGTTCGCGGACGGGCTTGTTTTCGTATGTTCCGCATGGCGCGAGCGCGAAGAGTTCTTTTGGGTGGCAAGGAGACTTATAAGTTTGTAAGTTTTTAAGTTGATAGTTTGCTGGCAGGCGGGAGTTGCAGGCGGAGCAGAAGAGAGAGAAGTGAACTTTGATTGAGGCGACGCATATTTCGCAGACACTTAGGTTTTTCTCCTTCTTTGTATTTAGATATGTTTTGCATGAGAAGCAGACGGGAGGAAAGAGGCAGTCAAGCGCCCAATCTTTTATTAATCGCAGGTTTGTTTTCATTTTTATTATTGTACATTAATTTTACGCGATTGAGGCGCGCTTGAAATTTCTAATGGATTCGGCAAGCCCCGTTAGAAACCTTGCTTCTAACGGGGCAAGCTCACCACAGGTTTCTAAATCCTAATTTCTAAACAATCTCAAAATCCAAATGTTTAAAAATCCGTATCGTTCCTGCGAGTGAGACGACTTCAATATATGGAGGTCGGATGTCCTCTTGCGCTTCGCGCAAGCTCTGCGAGGCCGTAATATTGGGGACATCCGACCTCCTGTGATCTCCTGCGAGTGATAATTTCTAATTTCTAAACAATCTCAAAACCCAAATGTTTAAGAATTTATGGTACAATACAGGTATGAAATTTCGTTTTTCCGATTTTTTTTCCGATGTTACGAACTTTGTAAAAGGAGGAAGGGTGTTGGGAGTTGATATCGGCACGTCTTCTATTAAGCTCGTGGAACTTTCAAGAAGAGCAGACCGTTTCCGGCTTTTGAATTATGGGATACTGGAAACAAAAGATTATCTTGAGCATCCAAATCTCGCTCTTCAGGGGGATTCTTTGAAGCTTGATGAGAAGAAGACTTCCGAACTTCTACGACTTTTGGTTCGTCAAACCGGCGTAAAGAGCACGACCGCGCTTGTTTCCATTCCCTCATACTCTTCCTTTGTTACGGTGCTTGACATGCCGCTTCTTTCTCTTGGCGAGACGGAGAAGGCGGTTTTGTTTCAGGCGAGGCAGTTTATTCCTCTTGAACCGTCGGAAGTTACGCTTGATTGGAGCAAGGTTGATGAGACCGTGAATGAACGGGGACAGAGATTTCAGAAGATTCTTCTTATCGGCATTCCGAACGAAATTGTTGAGGTGTATAAAAGAACGCTTAAGGTTGCCGGGCTTCGCACGGTCGCGCTTGAGCTTGAGAGCATCGCGCTTGCGCGGGCGCTCCTTCACGCGGACCCGCGTCCGACCATGATTGTGGATATCGGGGGAATCGCGACCAATGTTGTTGTTGTTGAGGGAGGCGTGATGAAGTACAGCGGACAGACGAATCACGCGGGTCTGTATCTTACGCGCGCGCTTGAGGAGAGTTTGGGCGTTAGCATGAGTCGCGCCGAAGAGCTGAAGAAGCGGAGCGGACTTTTGGGGAAGGGGAGCGAGTTGGAGTTATCAACACTGCTTCTCTCGTTTTTAGATGTTATAATAGAAGAGGCGCAAAGACTTAAGAGTATTTTTGAGGAGCGCTATTCAAAGAAGGTTCAAAAACTTATTCTTACCGGCGGTGGAGCGAATTTGCAAGGTGTTGAGAAGTATATGGGGGAACAGATTGGGTTTCCTATTTCGCCGTCGCAAGTGTTTTTGGATATTGAGTATGACCCGCGGTTGGGAGCGATTGAGAGAGGGCTTGGCAACGAGCTCGCGGTCGCGGTTGGAGTCGCGAGAAGATACTTTATGTAAATTTCTAATTTCTAAACAATCTCAAATGACCAAAACTCAAAACATACGGGCTTTGAACATTTGGATTTGGTGTTTTGAATTTGTTTAGAATTTAGAGATTAGGGTTTAGGATTTTGGTATATGGCTAATCCACTACAAGACACATCGGGCGTATCGGCGCAATTTGCGAGTTCCGCCGCTTTTCGGGAGATTGGCCTTCCGTGGAGGCTTTTATTATTTTCGGCATTCTTGTTCGGTTTTTCGGTTTTTGTTTTTATCGGGTTGCGATTGGGATATGCTTCGTATTTGGACGCGCGGTCGGGTGCGGTGGAGAAAGACATCGCGAAGCTTTCAACGTCTGTGAGCGCGAACGAACAACAGAGACTGGTGCTTTTTTATTCCCAGCTTGTAAATACGCAGAATATTTTGAGCAAGCACCGTTTCTCTTATAATCTTTTTCCGTTTTTGGAGCGATATACCGCGGAGGGCGTGTATTTTCTTTCCGCGGGCTTGTCGGCGGATTCGGCGGAGCTTGATTTGAAGGGCAGGGCTTCTTCCATGCAGGGAGTTGTGGGGCAACTCGCGGTATTTGACGCGGCGCCCGAGATTACGAGCGTTGTGTTGAAGGAGACGGGTCTTGATGGAAGCGGTATGAGTTTTGGAGTTCTTTTGAAATTAAAGCCGGATTTTTTTGAAAAACTACAATGACCGCTCCGAATGGATTCGGCAGGCTCACCACAGGTCTACGAATGTTCGTATTCGTTGATTCATATAGATTTATAGATTGAGATTAGAATATATGAGAGCATCCACAAAAAGAATTTTAAGCATTGGCATTTCGGGAATACTTTTTATTGCCGCGCTTGTGGTGTACGCGAATTTGATTCGTCCCGCGACTGTGTTGGTCGGGCAGAAACGGTCGGAGCTTTATTCAAAGGAAAGCGCGTTTGAAAATCAAAAACTCGCCGTTCAAAAAGTAAAAGAACTTATTTCAAAACTTCAGGGGGTTGCCGAACTTCAGCGGACGGTTTCGCTTGTTATGCCCTCCAGACCCGATATTACCCAAGTGTTGAATCAGTTGCAGGCAATTACAAATACATATCAAACTAATCTGAAATCGTTTACGATTCGCACCCTGCCTTTTGAGGGGAACAGCAAGGCGCTTGTGAAGAGAATTGGGACACTGGAGCTGGATGTTACCGTCACCGGTTCGTACGATTCCGTTAAGAATTTTTTGCGGGCAATGGAGACGAATGTGCGTGTTTTTAACGTGAAGCGTTTTCGTGTTTCTCCCGCGGGCGGTTCTCAAGGAGGAGTTCAAGATTTTTTCACCGCGCAGGTTACGTTTCAAGCGTATTATCAGGAATAAATTCCTAATTTCTAATCTCTAAACTCCAATCTCTAAACAATCTCAAATGACCTAAATACAAAACATGTTTTCTCGTTTTTTTGAGATTGGAATTTTGAAATTGTTTAGGATTTAGAGATTAGAGCTTTGGATTTTTAAATGTATGGCTATACAAATTGACCAAGAAAAAAGACCAATCAATATCATAAGCATTCTTATGGGTTTTGTTGTGGTTGCTTCGCTTTTCGCGGGCGTGTATTTCTTTCTCTTTAAGAGACCGGAACTTATTGATGTTGTTTTGCCCGCCGAGATTCAGAGTTTGAGCGCGATTTCCAGCATTCCTTTTGACCCGGGGAAGATCATTTCGTCCGATAAGTTTCGCGCGTTGCAACAGCACGGAGGAGACGTGCCTTTGCCACAGACGGGAAGAGCGAATCCTTTTTTGCCGTAGGCAAAAAAGGAAATTCCTAATTCCTAATATCTAATTATTAATGAAATTCCAGATTAAAATTTCTAATTCCTAACAAAATCTTTGCCTCTTGCGTGCGCAGACAAGGTGTATTTTAACATTGAGACATTGATGCTTTGGTCATTGATTAGTAATTAGAAATTAGTAATTAGAAATTTTAATTGTGACCGACAAAGAACTTTTCGCAAAACTTGTTTTGAAGGGCGCGCTTAGCGAGGCTGTTGCCGAACAGGCACTGAAAGAAGCTTCATTTTCCGGCCATCCGCCGGAGGATGTTTTATATGAGAAGCAGTTGGTGCAGGAGGTTCCATTTGCCAAAGCGAAGGCGGAGATTATTGGCGCTCCATATCGGAAGATAGAGTCGGCTTTGATTCCGCAGGAACTTTTAAGCCTTATTCCCAAGGAAACTTCGCAGAACTATCGCGTTGTTCCGATTGAGAAGAGGGAGAATATGCTTGTTGTCGGAATGCTTCGGCCGGACGATATACGGGCGCAAGAGGCGTTAAAATTTACCGCGAAGCGCGAAAATTTGTCGTTGGGAGTATATATAGTAACGCCCAGCGACCTTCAGGCGGTATGGAGGAGGTATGTTCCGTTTCGTGGCGAGATTGACCAGGCGGTTCGCGAGATGGGAGTTCGGTCGGACGAGGAGGCGCAAAAAGTTGTATCCCTTGAGGAGGGAGCGAGAAGCGCGGAGGAGGCGCCTGTCATTAAAATTGTCGCATCCGCCTTAAAGCGCGCGGTTGAGATATTCGCTTCCGATATTCATATTGAACCTCAAAGAGCAAAGCTTCGCGTGCGCTTTCGTTTGGACGGGGATTTGCAGGAAGTTGCCGTGATGCCCGCCGCTCTTATTCAGCCCGTTGTGTCGCGCGTGAAGGTGTTGGCTTCTTTGAAACTTGATGAAACGCGTATTCCCCAGGACGGAAGATTCAGGACGATTATAAACGGCAAGGATGTTGATTTTCGTGTCGCGACCTTCCCCACGCCTTCGGGAGAGAAGGTTGTTATTCGCGTGCTTGATTCTTCCATCGGTTTGAAGGGATTTGAACGGCTTGGTCTTACGTCACATAATTTGAAGATTGTGGAGGAGGGGCTCGCGCGTCCATACGGCATG
>MFKK01000004.1 GCA_001781035.1 Candidatus Jorgensenbacteria bacterium RIFCSPLOWO2_01_FULL_45_25b
TAAACACCAGCGGGATCTCAACCTGTACCGGAACAACTCAAAAAGTCATTTGGGATAGCACGACAAGCAAGCTAACTTGCGGTACGGATCAAAATACAGGTACTACGTACTCTGCTGGAACCGGCCTCTCGCTTGCTTCTGGAGTATTTTCAGCAAACACAACATATTTGCAGCGCCGCGTATCCGCCACCTGTGCAGTAGGGTCCTCTATCCGCAGCATCGCGGAAGATGGAACTGTCACCTGTCAAACGGACAATACGGGTGCATCAACAATAAGCGCCGGAAACGTCTCCGCGGGCACCTTTGGATCTTTGACTGGAGGAGGAAATTATATGTTTAGCGGCAACGTCGGCATTGGCATAGCGACTCCTGGAGCAAAGTTGCACGTGCTTACTACTTCCGGCAATTCCAGTATCTATACGGAAGCTCCCGCGGGAAGTTACGGATATGTAAGATACAAGAGCGGAACCCAATTATGGGATCTGGCTGTGAGAGACAATGAATACTCAAGCGGCTTCCAGTTTCGGTATGGTGGTAGCACGCCGCAAATGATAGTTCAACCAGGCGGCAACGTAGGTATTGGCATAAACCCTGCTTATAAACTGGATGTGGTAAGCGGGGGCGCCACAACAGCGCGTTTCGGAACCGCGAGCGCGGACAAAATCGTTGTGGGAGGCGGAGCGGGAAAGATTGACGCGGGCACCGTAGACCCGGTCTACACGATAGGCGGAAAACGATATGCGACCTACATGGCGGGCATGACAGGCGTGAAAGAAGAAACAACGGGAATTGCGACGATGGCAAGAAACGAAGAAGGAATATATTCATACGTAATTGATTTCTTGAATCAGGAAAAAGGTTCGGATCTTTGGCTCTTTTCCAAAACCGCGAATCTGAAAGAAAATTTTGCGGAGATGGTTGTCCTTCTCACGCCCGAGCTTGATAGCCGTGTATGGTACGAAAAAGACAAAAAAAATCTTCAGGTGAAGATATTCGGAAGGGCGTCTGAAGTTTCCGCGCCTTCTGAAGCTCATGTGAGTTACCGCCTCACCGCGCCCCGATTTGACTCGGAGGAATGGAGAAATACATCAGACGCGAAATACGAAGGGTTTAATCTGGATAAATTATTAAAGTAGAAGAACAGATATGACAAAAAAAGCAACAAAGATAAGAAAAAATTCAGCGCACACATTTACTGTAGTGCTAGAAAATATCAATTCCAAGTTAGACCTTGTGCTTGATGGTCATCAAGTATTGGATAAGAAAATTACCGATTTACACGAAGAAGTGGGGGAATTCAAAGCAGAAGTAAGTTATAAATTTGATGTCGTGATAGATGAGCTACATATAATTCGGAATGAACTCAAGGAAAAAGTTGGGCGCGATGAGTTTGTGTTACTTGAAAAACGCGTCCGAGTACTGGAAAAAACGCAAAGCAGATAATCGTATGAAACAAAAAGCGATTCCACTGTTTGTTTTTATAATCCTGCTCACAATCGGAGCAGGGGTTTTGTATTCTAATTCCATGTTCGTGAAGAAAGAAACAAAAAAACAAACAATTGAACTTCCAAAAGGCGCGCAAACCTACCTCATTCAAAGCGCGAAGGCGTCAACTAATATCTACGAGGCAACCATAAACCCCCTGGATGTGAAAGTAGGAGATACGCAGACTATGGTTGTAAAGGCAAAAGCGGTGGAATATCCGATTGAAAGCGTGGTCGCGAACGTGGAAACAGACACGGGAATAAAAACATACAACTTAGAACTTTCAACCGGAAACTCGTCTGATGGTATCTGGGAAGGGGAGTGGGTTGTTCACGACACGCACTCAAAAACCTATCGCACCACATTTGTCGCGACAAATACAAACAAAGAAATTCAGGAAGTAACCTTGACCTGGACAGACCCCTGCACTCCCGCGCCGGGAGGCAATTGGACGCTTGATAGCAACTGTTCTTTTACGGGAGTAAGCGGAGTGGATAATGGAAATGTCATCATAAACAACGCTTCCCGCACCATGACAATTGAAGCAGGCGCCACCTTCGTGTGGAACCCTGGCAAGGAAATTCAAATTTCGGCGGGCACGACCGCGATTAACTCAACCGGAAAGTTAAAACAAGATTATCTCTGTATGACCGACGCGGATGGAGATGGATACCCACCCTCTCTCACTCAATCCGTATGTTCAACGGCAACTCCGACGGCGCCAACCGTACGAAGAAATATTCTTGCAACAATTACCACAGTTGATTGCAATGACGGAAACGCGACATATACATCCTCGTGCGTAACTGATGGTGATGGTGATGGAGTCACAGACGCAAGCGACTGCGCTTCTTCAGACAGCACAAAATGGCAATTTCTTATAGGATATACAAATTCCGATGGTGATGGATATGGCGTTGGAAGTTCACAAAGCGTCTGTTCGGGATCGGCTTTGCCCATGGGGTATGCTTCAGTTGGTGGGGATTGCTATGATACAAGCGCAGATGCGTATCCGGGAAGTGGATATACTTCCGTGAGCCCAAGAGGAGATGGAAGCTATGACTGGAACTGTAATGGAGTCGTTGATAAGTACCTGGATAATGTAACTTCATTAAGCCCGAACACTTGTTATGGTGGAAACTATGCCAATCTTGGTTATCTTATTAGTCCAACTCCAGCATGTGGTTCATCCGCCACAGCTATTATAAATGTATCACTTTACAGTGATGCATTCTGTGTAGATTCAATGATGAGTTGTGGACCAGGTCCTTGTGGAACAGAAGGAGCGCTTTCTTATCGAACAGGATCAAACACTTCTTACACACAGCCGTGTAATTAAAATCTAAAAAAACACTATCGAGTATCGAGGTTGAACCTCGATATAGTTTCTATCGAAGTCGGACTTCCTCGGCAAAGCGAAAAAATGAAAACACGGTAAACAACGATGAAAATTATTTTTACCCATCACGCCGAGCTTAAAATAAGGCAAAGAAATATAGAAAAAGAACTGGTAAAAACAACTCTTGAAGATCCAGATTTCGTTACAGAAAGCCACGCTAATAGAAAACGAGCATATAAGAAATTCATAAAGAATTATCTAGAAGTTATATTCGTGTATGAACAGGGAACAATCGTTGTTCTCACGGCGCACTGGGTTGCAAAAATAAAGAAAACACCTTAATATAAAACTATGAAAATAACATACGACGCAGAGGTAGATGTTCTGGATATCACGCTAAAAAAAGGAAAAGTAGCAAGAACCGTGGAAATTGCCCCCGAAGCGCTAATGGACCTAGATAGCAAGGGGGTCCCCCTCCATCTTGAGATTGTCGGGGCAAGCGAAAAAATCGGAAGAAAAAATTTTAGCGACGTAGTAGTAGGGAATAAAAATGTTCGTCTTTCCGCGTTTGTTTCATAGTTTTTACAGAATCATATGATGAAAGAAGGTAAAACAAACAAGATTCTTATAGCAATCATTATTCTCCTCGTTCTCGCGATTGGAGGAGTTGTCGGGTTTAAGTTTGTGAAAGGGGATGAATATCACGGGGTCTTTCTTCGCTCGGGAGACCTCTATTTTGGAAAACTCGTCCGTTTTCCGAGTTACGGTTTAAAGAGCGTCTACTTTGTTCAATCAAATCCGCAGAACAAGGAAACCCCTCTAAGCATTGAGCGTCTGGCAAATGTATTCTGGGGACCAGAAGACTTCCTGAAGATAAACAAAAATGAAATAATCTGGACGGCGAAGTTGGGAAAAGAGAGCGACGTTCTGCGTCTTATAAAAACGAATCCGAATCTAACTCAACAGCTTCCGCAACAGGAAAAGCCGTCTGACGAATAAAAGAGTGAATAAACAAACGACCGCGTCACTAAGACGCGGTCGTTTGTTTATGAGCGTGTTTCTTTTATCTTAATTTTGATATGATTAGAGAAATGAAAAAAGATGCCGGACAGATAACCCTGCCCTTCGTTCTTTTAATCGGAGGAATCATTGTGGAAATCGCGCTTGCGGGAGTATTCGTCTCATACTTAAGAAGTATTTCAAATCTGGGAGAAAGATTGAGTGTAAAAGCGGGAGAGGCGGCATATTCCGGCATTCAGGACGCGATGGTGAGAATAGCCCAAAACAAAGAACTGGGAAACAGCTCATACGAACTGATGGTTGGAGAAGACAAGACCGAAGTTACGATTACAAAGACGGACAATCCGGCAGATGGAGCGTACGCATATGTAATAGATTCGCTGGGAATCTCCGGTAGTAGAAGAAAAAAGCTTCAAGGAGTGCTTATCGTGGATAAGATAACGGGGAGGGCAAAACTAGACTCAACAAAAGAAGTAAAAGTATCAAACTAACCTATGGGGAAGATAAAAAACGGTTTTCAGGAGCTTATAAAAAAACTCTCTTCCGACCCGGAGGTGGGAGGGCTTGAAATTCGCGACCTCTCGCTTCAGTACGCGAATATCAAAAAAGGGAAGGTGGAAAATTTCTCGGTACGCCTTCCGCAAGGAGTGATGGAAGAAGGAATTATAAAAGAAAGAGAAAAGCTTGTAGAATATCTGCTTCAGCTCCACGACATGATAGCTCCGAAAGAGAGAGGGAGGGTAATCAAAGTAACGACATCTCTTCAGGCATCAATCATATACACGCAAAGTTTCAAAATCCCTCTTGTGGCGCAAGAAAAAATGGAAGAGTCGGCAAGCCTAAACCTTCAGGTGATATCGCCGATTGAGGCGGAAAAAGCCTGCATGAGCTGGCAGAAAATAGGTGAGGCGCAAACCGAACAGGAGCTCTTAGGGGCGTTTGTTGAGAAAAAAAGTGTTATGGATATTCAAAAAACGCTTGATGAAGCAAACTTTTATCCGGTGGTCTTTGAATTTTCGGCTCTCGGAATCGCCCGCCTCTTAAAAACGCTGGAAGGTGTCTCAAAAGAACGGGCGCTGGTCTTGGAAATATCTCCCGAAGGCATGGATTTTCTGATAGTGAAAAATGGAGAGCTTTATTTTGACTACTTCGTCTCGTGGAAAAAAATACAAAAAGAGAGTCCGCAAATCACGCAAGAGATGTTTGAGGAAAATATCACTCGGGAGGTGCGAAAGGTTTCAAACTTCGCCCTAAACAGAGTCGGCGGAAATATTGACGAAGTATTATATTTGGCTCCGGGAATGGAAGCGCAGGTTCAGGCAATTCTAGAAAAAAACCCGGGAGTAAAGGCTAAACCTCTCGTCTTTCCCGAACACGCCTCGCTTGGTCCAACATGGTACGCGACAATCGGATCCGCCCTTAGAAGAGATTCGCTTCTAAAAAAAGAGCAGGGAATAAACCTTGGGCCCGAAACGCTTGAAAAAGCTCTTTTTGAAGAAAGGCTGGTGAATTTTGGGAGAATGTGGAGAAATATTATAGCAACAACACTCGGAGCCTTTCTTTTGCTGTATGGCGCGCTCGCGGTCGCGCTCGTCGCGCAGTCAAAGGAAGCAGACCTTCGTCTTGGAGAATTTACGACGCAAAATCGGAAGCTGGAGCTGGAGGCTTTGGAACATCGGGCGAATGAATTTAACTCGCTTGTCCGATACATCGGGAAAATAAAAGAAGAAAAAAGAGACAAGTCTTTAATGTTAAAAAAGATTCTGGAACTTGCGGATAACAACGGCGTTTTTATAAATTCTCTTACTATAAACAAGGAAGGAAACGTGCAAGTAACAGGAAGCGGAGCAAGTCACAATACGGTAGTAAGCTTCAAGGGTATTGTCGCGAAAGAATCCGATGTGGAAAAAGTAGAGCTTCCGCTCTCAAGAATAACGGTTTCGGAAGATAACGCGGTAACATTCGCCTTAAGCCTCAAGATAAAAGACTAAAAAGTTCGTGCTCCTGAATAATGGTCTGAAAAACCGCCTCAAGCTCCAAAAGCTTATGAGAGGAAATAAGCTGAAGAACAATCTCCTCCGCCTTTTTACGAACTCGCGCCTCCTTGTCGCGAATACCGATGCGAAGCCGTGAAAAATTTGAGGTATGAAAAGCGGAAATGACGGAAGTAACTCCTCGATGCCCTGCGGAACGCTTTCCGAATGCAAACTGATACTCTCCAAGCGGAAGGTCAGAATCGTCATGAACGAGAAGAAAATGTTCCGTTTGCTCTTCGGCAACGATTTCCGAAACCGCCCTCCCGGACTGATTCATGTATGTTGTAGGAAATATGAAGGAGACGCCGGAAGGAGAAAGAATAATGCGAGAATAAAGCCCGCTACGGCGACGAAAGGAAGAGAGGTTTGATTGTTGAAGAAGATACTGCAAAAAAAGAAGCCCGGCGTTATGGTAAGTATGTTGATATTCGGGGCCGGGATTGCCAAGCCCCATAACAAAGCGAATATCTCCAACCTTGAATTTCTTGTCCATAGTTTGTAGAATATACAAGTACATTGTAACCCGTAATGCGGGAAGTTGTAAAAAATGAAAAAACCCTCAAGCAGAACAAAAAAAGCAATAGTTCGCGGAATCGCGTGGTCTTTTTTTGAAATTGTGGAAACGCTCGCGATTTCACTCGCGGCGGTCTTTTTGGTAAGAACATTTATCGCCCAGCCTTTTCTTGTGAGTGGCTCCAGTATGCAGCCAAGCTTTTATGACGGGAATTATCTTCTTGTGGATGAGGTCACATATCGGCTTCGTAATCCGGAGCGAGGAGAGGTCGCGGTCTTTAAATATCCGGGAAACCATCGGTCGTTTTACATAAAACGGGTAATTGGTTTGCCTGGCGAAACGGTAGAAATAAGAAGCGGGAAGGTTCGTGTGAAAAAGGAAGGCGAAGAGAAAAAAATAATTGAAGAAGAATATATCACCCCCGCATGGACTTCGGGTTCCATGGAACTGGAGCTTGGGGAAGGCGAATACTTTGTGATGGGAGATAACAGAAATTTTAGTTTTGATTCCAGAAGTTGGGGGCCGGTAAAAAAATCAGAATTGATAGGAATGGTTCGTCTGCGCCTCTGGCCGGTTAACAAAGTGATGGCGTTCACCGCGCCAGCCTACTAATACTCATGCCTATAAAAAACTCAAAACAAAAAAAGAAGAAAAAAGATAACATTGAAAAAGAGCCAAAAGAAAAAAAAGAACCTGCTTTCCAGACAGTCCGAGGGATGCACGACATTCTTCCCAAAGATGAAGACCGCTGGAAAGCGATATGGAATATAGGAGAGAAGATGAGCGAGCTGTACGATTTCTCCCTTATTGAGACTCCCATTCTTGAGTCTGCCGCTCTTTTTGAGGCTGGTATTGGTGTTGGAACCGATATTGTGGAAAAAGAAATGTTCTCCTTTAAAACAAAGGGGGATGAGGTGGTCGTTCTGCGCCCCGAGGGCACCGCGCCGGTCATGAGAAGCTATATCCAGCACCACCTTGGACGCTTCTCCTCTCCTCTGAAGGTCTACTACGTCGGGCAAATGTTTCGGTATGAAAAACCGCAGGCGGGAAGATATCGCGCCTTTCATCAATGGGGCTTTGAAACAATCGGGGAGGGAGACCCGTTTTACGACGCGCAGACGATTCTTTTAGCCGTAAACTTCTTAAAAGAGCTTGGCATAAAAAACGTTACCTTAAAAATCAACACGGTCGGGTGCAGGGTTTGCAGACCGAATTACAGAAAAAAACTCCTGGCGTACTACAAGGGAGAAAAAAAACACCTTTGCGCGGATTGCCTGCGGAGATACGAAAAAAATCCGATGCGCCTTCTGGATTGCAAAGAAGAAGAGTGTAAAAAAATGAGAGAAGATGCTCCGATTATACTGGATCACCTGTGCCAAAGCTGTAATGGGCACATGAAAGAAGTGCTTGAGCTTGTGGAAGAGAACGGATTGGAATACGAGCCGGATCCATATCTTGTTCGGGGGCTTGATTATTACAATCGGACGGTGTTTGAACTTATTGCGAAAGATAGCGCGGGATTCGCCCTCGCGGGAGGAGGAAGGTATGACTACTTGGGAGAGCTTGTGGGCGGTCGGATGATACCGGCAGTCGGCGTCTCGTTGGGAATGGAGCGGCTGGTGGAGTATATGGAAGAGAAGAAGATTTTTGTAAAGGCAAAGAAAAAACCGGGAGTTTTCTTTGTCATTATAGGAGATCCCGCAAAAAAAGTCGGGTTTCGGCTGATACACAAACTCCGCGAATCAAACATGCGGGTATTGGAGGCGGTTGGAAAAAAATCCCTGAAGGCACAACTGAAAGCGGCAAATAGGGCGGGAACGGAACTGGCGCTTATGCTTGGCCAAAAAGAATGTTTTGAGGAAACGGTGATTATTCGGGATATGCGTACGGGAGTTCAGGAAACCGTGCTCGCCGAAAAAATAATTGAAGAAACAAAGAAAAGATTACGCTAAATGTCTAATTCCTAATTCCTAATTACTAATCAATGACTCAAGCGCCAATGTTCAAATATTTACTTATTAATCATTGGGTCATTCAATTATTGGCACTTTATTAGAAATTAGATATTAGACATTAGAAATTATGTCTGATTGTCTATTCTGCGGTATTGTTAAAAAAGAAATTCCGGCGCGTCTGGTGTGCGAAGATGAATGCGGGGTAGCGTTCCTTGATGTTAATCCACGCTCGGAAGGGCATGTGATGGTGATTCCAAAAACACACGTGGAAACAATTCTTGAATTGCCGGATGAAGAAGTAGGAAATCTCTTCAGATTGGTAAAAAGAATAACAAAGCAATTAAAAGAAGCTCTCTCGCCCGACGGCTTTACTTTTGGAATCAATCATGGTACAAATGCGGGACAGGTCGTGCGCCACTTGCATATTCATGTCATTCCAAGATATAAAGGAGACGGAGGGAAATCTATCCATAGTGTGGTTGATAATCCGCCCAAAGTATCGTTAGAAGAAACACTCACAAAAATTCTAAAGGCTTAGAAATTAGAAATTTAGAGATTAGAGATTAGGATTTAGAGATTAATATATATGCCCATACAATCACGAAGAAAAGAAGGAGAAAGCACGGGGTCGTTTCTTTATCGTTTCAGCAAGAAGGTGAAGCAGAGCGGAATCGTAAAGGAAGCGAAGAAGAGAAGATTTAAGGAACGGCCGACAAATCGGAGAAAGAAACGCCTCTCCGCCCTGTATCGCGTGGAGAAAGAAAAAGAGCTGGAGAAGAAGAAAAAATACGGCTTCGCGTAATACGGCGTATGTCTCTGAAAATAAAGCTTCTTGAAGATCTAAAAGAATCTCAAAAAAAGAAGGAGGGAGCGAAAGTAGACACGCTCCGTCTTTTTTTATCATGCGTCCAAAATTATGAAATTGAAAAAAGAGGCAGGGGAGAGGGAGGAGAGCTTTCTTCGGAAGAAGTGGAACAGGTCTTGAAGAAAGAGATTAAGAAACGCAAGGAGGCGATTCTGCTCTACAGAAAAGGGGAGAGAGAAGACCTCGCGAAAAAAGAAGAAGAGGAACTGCGAATATTAGAAGCATACGCTCCGCCGGAAATGGAAAGAGGGGAGATAGAAAAGCTGGTGGAAAAGGCAATAGAAATTATTCGCCCCGAAAGCCCGAAAGATTTTGGAAAAGTGATGAGCGAGGTGATGAAGATGGCGGAAGGGAGAGCGGACGGAAAACTGGTAAGCGAACTCCTTAAAGAAAAACTCAAATAACAAACAGTCCCGCCGAGGCGGGACTGTTTGTTTTTGGCAACGCGTATCTGATAGGATGGGTAAGCGTAGAAATATATATGAATAAAATTGTCTGCGAATCCGAAATTGAAGGATATAAAATGTTTGAGCCCGAAATAAAACGGGTAGCGAAAGCGTGTCTTCAAAGTATGAACATAAAGCAATCTCTTACAGAGTTCTATCTGATAAAAAACGAAAACATGCGTGGATTAAATAAAAAATTTCGCAAAAAGGATAAGCCGACAAATGTGTTAAGCTTCAAAGAACCGGAATCTGTTCCTCACCCCGAACTGAAGAGAAAAACGCGCCTTGGCGAAATCTATCTCGCGCCCGATTATATAAGGAAAAAAGAGGAGAAAATAGCTGTTTTGGTCGTTCACGGAGTATTGCATCTTTTGGGATACACGCACGGAAGACTTCGTGATAAAATAGAGATGGAGAAACGCGAAAGGAAGATTTTGGAAGAAATGACAAAAGTGTAAAATTTCAAGAGAAAAGCGAAAAACAACAACTCAAAATTCAAAACTTTTACGCTTTACGCCGTTGCTTTGCGTTTTTCGCTTTACACCTTACGCTTTCTATTCCATATTAGCGAAATCTTAATCATCGTTATTCCTTATTTCAACAAAGTTTCTAATTTCTATATACCATGCCAAACATGTTAACAGCCATTGATATTGGCTCATCAAAAATTAAAGGGCTTGTCGCGGAACAAAAAAAAGATGGGACACTGGCAATCATCTCTGCCTTCAAACATCCCTCGTCGGGATTTAGAAAAGGGGTCTTGGTGGATATTGAAGACGCGAATCAAACCATTCGTGAGCTCATGCGGGAGCTTCGGCAATTTTCAAAACAGGCGGTAAAAAATGTTTTCATAAACCTAAACAGCGAACACGTAAAGGTTCGTATATCCCGTGGCATCTCGGCGGTAAGCCAACCGGAGAAAGAAATTAAGCAGGAAGATGTTGAGCGGGCGATTCAGTCGTCAAAAGCGGCAAAGATGCTTCCGAATTATAAAATTCTTCACACAATGATTCGGGAGTATGTGGTGGATGATATAGGAGATATTCAAGATCCGGTTGGAATGACGGGAAGCAGGCTTGAGGTGAGTACGCTTCTTGTGGAAGCATTCGCTCCGCATTTTGATATGTTGGGGAGGGCGTTTGAAGAGGCGGGCGCGAACGTAAACGGTATTATTTTTAATCCCTTTGCTTCCGCGAAAGCGGTACTCACAAAAAAACAAAAGGTGCTTGGGGTTGTTTTGATTGATTTGGGGGGAGAGACGACCTCACTCTCCGCGTTTGAAGAGGGGAAGCCTTTGTACGCGAGAAGCTTTCCGATAGGATGCTCTCACATCACAAACGACATCGCGGTCGGATTAAAAGCGCCGGTAGATGCCGCGGAACGGATAAAGTTGTATCACGGAACGGCATTCTCGCGCGGAGTTTCAAGAAAAGACATGATACAGCTGGGAGATATTGACCCGACATTAAGTGAAGAAATATCAAAAAGATATGTAAGCGAAATTATTGAGGTGCGAGTTGCGGAAATCCTGGATATCCTTAATAATGAGCTCAAAAGTCTTCGGGAACGGTTTGAATTTCCGGCGGGAATCGTGATAACGGGTGGAGGCGTAAAATTGGAAGGAATAAAAGAGTGTATCAGGGAAACCATGCGCCTTCCGGTACAGATTGGGTTGCCGAATATGGCAAATATTGAAATTCAGAATCCGGCGCACGAAAAGCTCATTGATGATCCGGAATTTGCCGTCGCGGTAGGACTTCTCCATTTGAATGGGGCAAAAGGTGAAAGAAAACCGATGAATATCTTTGGCCGAGCGAAACGGTTTGTGAGAAACATCGTTCCCTAGATTCCACATCCTATTATTCCTTGAAGTGAAAAGATGAAATGAAGAAAGAACAAATGCAAAAAAATAAACTGAAATCAAAACGAAATATGGTGGGAGCGGAACGCGGAATAACCTCCATTAAAGTTATAGGAGTGGGAGGCGGAGGAGGAAACGCGATTTCCCGCATGATGGAAGAGGTGCGGATGCGGGGAGTGGAATTTATAGCGGCAAACACCGACGCGCAAGACCTTGATTACGCGCGGGCGCACAAAAAAATCTACATTGGCAAGGCACTGACTCGTGGCTTAGGGTCAGGGATGAATCCCGACATAGGAAAACAGGCGGCGGAAGAAAATCGTTCAGAAATTGGAGAAGCGCTGGAGGGGGCGGATGTCGTCTTTATTACTTCTGGCATGGGAGGAGGAACGGGAACGGGAGCCTCTCCCATTATTGCAGAAATCGCGAAAGAAAAAGGGATTTTAACGGTTGCGATCGTAACCAAACCCTTCTCTTTTGAGGGAACCCAGCGCATGAATATCGGACAGGAAGGATTGATGCGTCTGAAAGACAAGGTGGACGCGATGGTTGTTATTCCGAACGACCGCATCTTTTCTATTATTGATAAGGAAACCTCAATCGTAAAAGCATTCAGCCACGTAGATGAGATTCTAAAAAACGCGGTGCAGGGAATCGCGGAACTAATTAACATGCCAGGTATCATCAACGTGGATTTTGCCGACATCAGGTCAATTATGAAGGAGGCGGGAACAACCCTCATAGGAATCGGAACGGCTCAAGGCGCGGATCGGGCGACAAAAGCGGTAACAGCCGCGATTAACTCTCCGCTTCTTGAAACCTCAATTGAGGGCGCGCGCGGAGTCCTCTTTTCTATTTCCGGCAGTAAGGACTTGAAAATGTCCGAAGTGAATGAAATCGCGAAAATCATATCAGGAAACATTGACCCGAGCGCGAAAGTTATATTCGGCGCCTATCACGATAGCCGTCTCAAAGAGAAAAAACTCAAGGTAACCGTTATCGCGACAGGCTTTAATAACTCCGCCACAACCTCTCGTTTTGAAATCCCCGCGCTTTTCGCGAAAGAAAAAACCGAAAAAGACGACTTCCTGCAAGACCTTTTTAAAACAGACGCGGAAAAACAGGAAAGAAAAAAAGATAGGGAAGGGAAGGAAGAAAAGCCAATAACGCCGGAATCCCCAAAAAAAATTGTGGTGGAAAACCAATCGGATAACTCTTGGGATATCCCCGCCTTTCTTCGCAAGAACAAAAAACGAAAGTAGGCAATAGGATAAAAAAAACAGCCTAGTGGCTGTTTTTTTTAATCCTTTTTCGTTTTCCTTAATCCTTAATCTTCTTACCTTAATCTTCGTCTGTCCGCCCACCTGGATTCGAACGTCGCTCTCTCGGTTCGCTTTTAGAAACCCAGCGGTTTCTAGCTTCCGCAACGGGAAAACTCCCGTTTTCCCGACCCCTTTCCCGTTCAAATCCAGGTGACTTCAACTTCATTTACTATACCCTCTGTTTTTTTTAATCCTTTTTCGTTTTCCTTAATCCCTAATCCTCTTACCTTAATCTTCGTTCGTCCGCCCACCTGGATTCGAACCAGGGACCCTCTGCTTAAAAGGCAGGTGCTCTACCAACTGAGCTATGGGCGGATATGTATTGAATTATAGCCTCTATTTCAGCCTGCTTAAAAGTCCGTCAGCTGACGGATCTACCAACTGAGCTATGGGCGGATATGTATTGATATATTGCCACAAACATGAGCATCTTTTCAAGACGTTGACAATCTATGCGAGTAAAAGGGAAAATACTTAAAACCCGCGTGTAAATAACATGTTAATTCAAATCATCATAGCTTCAAGCATAGGAAGCATACTCGCGCTCATTGGAGGAGTTGTTCTTCTTTGGAGAGAGGATTGGATGAGGCGCGTCTCTCTTTTTCTAGTAAGCTTCGCGGCTGGAACCCTCCTCGGCGCGGCATTTTTTGACCTTCTTCCCGAAGCGCTGGAAAAAATGGAAGGAGGTGAGGGCGTGTTCATCGCGATTGTGCTCGGCATACTGGGAATTTTTATGTTTGAGAAAATACTCCGCTGGCATCACTGCCACGATGAGAAATGTGAAGAACGAACGCTCTCCTCCTCAATTCTTGTGGGAGATTCCATTCATAACTTTCTGGATGGCATAGCGATTGCCGCGGCGTTTCTTGTGAGCGTTCCCACGGGCATCACGACAACGATAGCAGTTTTTTTTCACGAAGTTCCGCAGGAAATAGGAGATTTCGGAATTCTTCTCCACGCGGGATACAGCAAGGGAAAAATCCTTGTGCTGAATGTTTTAACGGCTCTCACTACCTTTGTGGGAGCAATAGGAGGTTACTTCTTTCTTTCGTATATAGAAGGCTATGTGGGATACATACTTGCCTTCGCTTCCGGTGTCTTTATCTATATCGCGGCATCCGACCTCATTCCCGAAGTGCGCCACAAAGAAGAGGGAAGAAAGCTAGGACACACGATAACGGTTATCGTTGGAGTTATTCTTATCTTTGCAATAGGAACTCTTTTTAAAGAATAAAAAAAGTACGGAGCACGCGTTTGTATTGCGTGCCCCGTTCGTGAGCTGGCAAGCCGTCTAGAGAAGCGGCCTGCCGACGATTCGCTCATAGGCTTCCAGATAGCGCCGACTCGTTCCGCGAACGACCTCGTCGCTCAGCGGTGGGACGGGCGGTTGCTTGTCCCAGTTCAGCGACTCGAGGTAGTCGCGGACGTATTGCTTATCGAAACTCGCTTGGCTCCGCCCGGGCTCGTAGCCGTCGAGGGGCCAAAAGCGCGAGGAGTCGGGCGTCAGCGCCTCGTCAATGAGCATCGGTGCGCCGTCCACGTAGCCGAATTCAAACTTCGTGTCGGCGATGATGATGCCGCGCGAGAGGGCGTAGTCCGCCGCGACTCGATACAGGGCGACGCTCGCCGTCTTCAGACTCTCGGTGACATCCGCGCCGACGAGTTCCGCCATCCGTTCGACGGCGATGTTCTCGTCGTGACCCGACGCGGCTTTCGTCGCCGGAGTGAACAGGGGATCCGGTAGTTTGTCTGATTCACGCAAACCCAATGGCAGTTTCGCGCCGCAGACGGTTCCACTCTGACGATACTCCCGCCACGCGGAACCGCTCAGATAGCCCCGCACGACGCACTCTACATCAACTCGCTCCGCTCGATGCACGAGCATCGAGCGACCTTCGAGCGTTTCCGCGTGTTCCTGCGCGACAAGCGGGAAGTCGGCAACCCGCGTGCTGATGAGGTGGTTTCGCACGATGTGCTTCGTGTGGCCGAACCAGAACTCGGAGAGCGCGGTGAGCACGTGTCCCTTTTGCGGAATCGCCGACGGGAGCACGTAGTCAAACGCCGAGATGCGGTCGGACGCGACGATGAGAAGCCTGTCGCCGAGAGGATTCGGGTTGTCAAGATCACCTCGACGACCAAGGTCAGGGTCATCAAGGTCATAGATGTCGCGCACCTTACCGCGACTCATCAGATTTAAGTTCGGAAAGTGCGTTTCAAGAACCGTCGCAACCATATCCCTCTCCTTCAGAAGAAATTAGGGTTATTGGGGTTTAGGTGATGTGTACCTTCATTCTTATACAACTATTCCCTTTCTAAATCAATTTTGTAAACACAAAAAAAGCAATCAAGTGGTAAATGCCAAAGATTGTAAAAAGCGAATGTTCATTATAAATTCTTTATCTTGTTAAACAAAACCGCGAAAAGCCAAACGCCCGCGATTGTCACGATATTCCAAATAATCAAACCGGAAACGAAATATCCAAAACCGAAAAAATCAGATTGAAGGGAAATATCGCTATGCAAAGAATATCTCATAAACAAACCTCTAATCGGCGGGTAAATCGCAACGCCCGCGTAGCAGACAACATACACGATGCTTATCCAAGCCGATGATGTCTTGAGCAAATGTTTTACGTGTATCATATATTCAAATTAAGTTAATGTTAATTTTCGACCTTGAGGCAAGTATTATAATCATATTCTATCAAAAAATGCCCCAAGGGGCATTTTTTGATATCTATACAATTTTTCCTTAAGAAAGATGCTTAGAAACGAGCTTTGTCATCTCAAACATACTAACCGTTGCCTTGCCATCAAACACCTTTTTAAGGTTTTCATCGGCATTGATGTTGCGCTTGTTGGCTTGGTCTTGGAGATTGTTCGCTTTGATATACACCCAAAGCTTCTTCACGACTTCCGACCTGGGCATAGGTCCCTTGCCAACTACGGCGGCTAACTCCTCACTAATACTCATCGGCCTCATGAACGCTGAATTGGTTTGTGCCATGTATATTATAGTAGCATATTAACGTGGATATTGTAAACAGGTGTACAGTTAACGCTATAAAGTAACTGCCGCTTTTGTTTTATGACTACTATAATTCTTTTTTTCATCCAATTTGGCTCCCCGGGTAGGACTCGAACCTACAACCTATTGGTTACACGGAATCCATTACTTTCGTAACGGCGTGGACTATATCTTTGCCATATCTCGCCGAGGCGGGGCGCAGGCACTCTGGTATCTAGTCTCTACGGCGCTCCCCGCGATGAAACGAAGTTTCATTTTGCGGGGTTCCCTCGGTGTTGCCATCCCGCGAAAGCGGGGAAGGGTTCACCGATATCCCAGAGAGTTCATCCCAAGGTTTCCCTAGGGAGCTGCATTTTTCTACAGCCAACCGCTCTACCATTGAGCTACCGGGGAATATTCTTTTTTCTCACTTCATTATTTATACTATTCATCAAGTTTTTTAGCAACAACCCTCGCGACCATCGTTTGTCCCACCTAAAACATTCCAACATTCTTGAGAATGTTGGAATGTTTTATTGGAGTGGTATAATAAAAAGAAGGCGGACAAAAGAACAAATTAAAGAAAAACTAAACAAAAAAAGAAGCATGAAAACAGCTAAACAAATTGAAAGGTATTTTAAAGGAGGAGCAAATCACCGCAGAATTGAAATATTGCTTCTCGCGGCAGAACGTCCAAATATGACAGTAGCTGGAATCACAGAAGAATTAAAAGGAAATTTTAAAACCATCTCCGAACACACAAGGCGACTTGTGCAAGCTGGTCTTTTGAATAAAGCGTATCAGGGGAGAAGCGTAGCCCACACTATTTCGCCCTACGGACAAAGATTTGTAAACTTTATAAAAACATTCCAACATTCTTGAGAATGTTGGAATGTTAAAAAAGGTCGGAGAAATAAAATGATAGAGATGCTTATATATTATGAAACAGATAGGAAAAATCATCCATTATTACGATAAAATCGGGGTTGCGATTATAGAACTAAAAGCCGGACTGAAGGCTGGAGAGAATGTGCGAATTGAAAAAGACGGAGAGGGGTTTGAGGAGAAAGTTGAATCAATGCAGATAGACCACAAAGAAGTATCAAAAGCGAAGAAGGGAGATGTGGTGGGAATAAAAGTGAAGGAGCATCCGAAAAATAATGCCGAAGTATATCTTTTAGACTAGTGATTTATTAAAGAGGGAATATAAAAAAATCGTGCCCCTCGCCTTATTCAGGTTCGGGGCGCGGGATGAGTTTTAGTGAACTCGTCGTATGCGAGGCATTGGGCGCTTTCTTCGAAACGCCAAGAGAAGCCCCGCGAGACCCAAAACAAAGATGATCGAGAGGGTGCTGAGAATCGGATTCATAACAATCTCCAATTCAAGACCGTGTTAAAGACTCTATTCTCACGTTGCTCCGTTCAACAATACTTGTCAACATTTCCAAATAAAGAAAAAGTGTGGTATGCTAAATCTCATGAAGAGGGCGACAATTATTCTCATTGTAATTCTTATATCCGTTGGGATGTTGGGAACGCTGATGTATCGGGAGGGCGCGGGGCACTCAAGCTGTATCGCCTCGGCCGTTCAAGGATATGCCTGTCCGGAGGGCGCGGGGCTCTTAGGCATCGCGAACTTTCACATAAAAGCCTTCCATGTATTTTCTCTCGCCTTGCTTGCCGCGGCAGTCTTCGCGCTTTTTTTCATAAAATCGTTTTTTCAAAACGAAATAGAAAGAAAAAAATCTTATCTTTTAGTAAGAACATATGGAAAGAGAAATCTCTGGAATCAGACAATTCTTTCGTCGGAGGAGCAAGCGTACGCGTGGCATATAGCGCGCGAGCGTGTGCCGGAAGTTGAATAACCGCGAAGAGGAAACGCGAAATGTTAAAAGCGCGCCTCTTCATTTATAACCCGTATAAGCGCGGGATTTTTGTTATATTGATATAGTAAAACATATGAAAAAAACAATACCAATAAGCATAGGAATCATCGTTCTGCTCGGAGCGCTGTTCTTTTTTGGGAAGCAGAGCTCGGAGCAAACGAAAGAAAATGACACGGGAGCGCAAGAAGAAACGGCAATAGAAACAAGTGAAAGCTCTTTTGATTTCGGAACAATCTCTATGGCAAAAGGAAAAGTTTCGCGAATCTTCAAGATAAAAAACGCGGGCGCGGAATCAATAGGATTGAAAAAACTCTACACCTCCTGCATGTGCACAACCGCGTCATATAAAAAAGGAGAAGAAAAGAGGGGGCCGTTTGGCATGCCGGGACATGGAATAGTGCCTCCGCTTGGAGTAGAGCTTGGTTCAAATGAGGAGGCGGAAGTTGAAGTTGTGTTTGACCCGGCGGCGCATGGCCCTGCCGGTGTTGGTATGATAGAACGAGTAGTAACGTTTGAAACCGAAAGCGGGAAGGTCGTGAATCTGGGTATTAAGGCAAACGTAACGCCGTAAAACATGAAAAAAACAATCTACTATTGGATGGGAGGAATACTGCTCTTCGCGGGCGTCTTCGCTTTCTTTCGTCTGATGCCAATCGGACAAAGCATGCTTTGGAATGTAAGCGATGGGGGAAAGATGATACTCCCGCTCGTTCTCGTTTCCGCGCTGATTGACAGCATCAACCCCTGCGCCTTCTCGGTGCTTCTTCTCACAATCGCCTTTCTGATGAGTATCGGGAAGGGGAAGAGGGAAATGTGGAAGATAGGAGGAGTGTACATAGCGGGTCTCTACGCCTCATATCTTCTCATCGGTCTTGGTATTCTGCGCGCGCTTCATATTCTGAATACGCCGCACTTTATGGCAAAAGCAGGCGCGGTTTTGCTTATCGTGCTGGGAGGAATTCAGCTTATTGGCCACTATCTGCCCGCCTTTCCAATTCGTCTTCGGATTCCAAAGAAAAGCCATGAGTTAATCGGGAAGCTTATGGAAAAAGCCTCTATCCCGACGGCTTTTCTTCTGGGAATTTTGGTTGGTATATGCGAGTTTCCGTGCACGGGAGGCCCCTATCTTATGATATTAGGACTTCTTCACGACACGGCATCATACACGAAAGGATTTGCGTACCTCCTCATCTATAACGTCGTATTCGTCTCTCCGCTCATTTTAGTTCTTGGTCTCGCGGGGAATAAGTCGGTATTGGGAAAGGTTGAAGAGTGGAAACAGCAACACATGGGGATGGTAAAGATGGTGGGAGGAATAGTAGCGATACTTCTCGGCGCGCTTATCTTTATCCTCTAAATATATGAATGAAGACCAATTCGGAAAACTTATAGAAAAAATAGAAGCCGCGAAAAAGGGGGCGGGCGTAGATCTTTCAAAAGACGAAGATCTCGCGATTGCCGTGATGAATCTCATAAGCCTTGAAGAGCACTTTTTCTTCACGCGGCAAAAAACGGGAAAGGATGAGTATCTTGACCTCCTGAAAGAAACACGCGAGGCGCGAAAGTTCTTTTTGGGAAAGATGATTCAAAAACATGAGGGCGAAACTTGGTGTATCTCAAAACATCTTCTCTCTACAGCCATGCGCCTCATAGAAGTAGGGACGAAGCTGAAAAACGACGGAAAAGACAAAGAAGCGAAAGAAACGTTTGATTATGCCTACAAGATGTGGGGAATGTTTTGGGGACTAAGGCTAAAACTTGTGGAAATAGAAGACATAAAAAAGGAAGGGGAAGATGAAAAGCCGTGGACGCTAAAAGACATCGTAAGCAAGCTGGTGAATTGTTGCGATGAATAAAAAAATGTAATCGTATGACGAATCATTCTCAAAAACTTCTGACTCTAACAAGCGTGGCGGGCATAATCGGATTGCTGATGTTTGTGATGTGGTTCTTCTCCCGCCCCAAAACCGTCTATGGAAATCTAGATAAATTTGCCACTTGCCTTACGGAGAAGGAAGTAACTATGTATGGCGCATACTGGTGTCCGCACTGCGCGGACCAGAAAGAACTCTTCGGCTCGGCGTTCAAAAATGTAAATTATGTTGAATGCACCGAGGAGATAAAAACCTGTCTTGAAAAAAAAGTGGATGGGTATCCCACATGGATATTCAAAAACGGAGAGCGTCTTGTAGGAAAATATCCGCTTGAAACGCTCGCGGAAAAAAGTGGATGCGATATTAAAGCAACATTATATGGAAAAAACAAATAACACCTTAACATATATAAGCATCGTTATAGCCCTCTTCTTTATCGGAGCGGCAGTTATTTGGGGAGGAAGGGGAGAGAGTGTCGCGCAAAAAAGAGGGGAAGGGGCGTATGAAGAACCAAAAGAGGAAGAGGTGATACTGCCCATCACATGGGGCGCGATTGGTTCGCGTCTTGTAAGCGAAGGCGTGATAGATAAGGAAAAATGGAACGAGCTTTACGTGGGGCGCGAAGAAGAAAAAGCCGAAGCGCTAACATGGCTGGAGCCAACCGAAGAACGCATAACGATGACGAAAAAGAACGCGAACACGCTTCTGAACATTCTTTGGGCGTTTGGCCTCGCGAATAAAAATCAAATTTTGGAAGAAGGAGAGATGATGGATAAGGAATACGGCGGAGCGGGAAATTTTGCCTCAACCGGCGGTTGGACGCTCGCGAAAGGAGACGCGATGGAGCACTACTCAACGCATCGGTTTGTTGAACTAAACGAAAGCGAACAAAATCTCGTCGCGCGCGTGGCGGGAGGCATTTATCGCCCGTGTTGCGGAAACTCAACCCACTTTCCCGATTGCAATCATGGCATGGCAATGCTCGGGCTTCTGGAACTTATGGCAAAAGAGGGAGTATCGGAAAAAGAAATGTACGAGGTGGCGCTCAAGGTAAACAGTCTTTGGTTTCCGGGCGTATATGAAAACATCGCGGAGTACATGCAGTTAAAAAACATAGAGCAAGACCCTCAAAAAATGCTGGGATACGACTTCTCAAGCGCCTCGGGGTATCGGAACGTGCAGAACGCGATAACTCCAAAGAAACAGGAAGGAGGGGGCGGATGCGGAGTCTGATAACAACATGGAAGAACAAATATCCCCAAGTCCCGTTAGAAATGTCATTTCTAACGGGACAAGTGAAAAAAGAGTGTTTAGGGTGCGGGGAATGCACTGCGTTTCCTGTTCAAAAACAATAGAGCAGGTACTCCAAAAAGTAGCGGGAGTAGAAAGCGTCTCGGTGAACTCCGTATCCGAAGAAGCGCGTATTGAGTGCGCCAAAGAAACGAAAGACGAAGAATTGAAGCAAGCGGTAAAAAAAGCCGGATACGCGCTTGTGGAAAAAAAAGAAGAAGGCTTGGCAAACGCCCAACCAAAAGAAGGCCATGACCACGGGAGCATGATGGAAGGAGCCGAACTGCGCCTCCTTCGCCGAAAGCTTATAGCGGGAATCATACTCTCCATACCGATAGCGATTGGAAGCTTCCCGGAACTCTTTCCGTTTATTAAAACGCTTGAAGAACAAACGCGCCTTTCTCTTCTCGCGCTTCTCGCGACCCCCGTTGAGTGGTGGGTTGGCTTTCAATTTTGGCGGGGAGCGTGGTACGCCCTAAAGCAAGGGAAGGCGAACATGGATACGCTCGTTGCTTTAGGAACGGGAGCGGCCTACTTCTTCAGCCTCTTCATAACGGCAAAAAAACTTCTGGGAAGCTCGGAGTTGGAAACATATTTTGATGCTGGAGCGGTCGTTATCACGCTCATCGTTCTCGGTCGCTACATGGAAGCAAAAGCGAAAGGGAAGGCAAGCGAGGCGATTAAAAAACTTCTGCGCCTGCAGGCAAAATCGGCTCATGTTCTGCGCGACGGAAAAGAACTTGATGTAAAGATGGAAGATATTGTAGTGGGACATGTGATTCGCGTTCGTCCGGGAGAAAAAATACCCGTAGACGGAGTGATAACGGAAGGAGCTACCTCTATTGATGAATCAATGGCAACGGGCGAATCGGTTCCATCGGACAAAAAAACAGGAGACGAGGTGATTGGAAGCACGGTCAATCTTACGGGCTCCTTTCTCTTTCGCGCAACTAAAATAGGGAAGGATACCTTCCTCGCGCGCGTGATTCAGCTTGTGGAAAACGCGCAACATTCAAAAGCGCCAATCCAGCGTCTCGCGGATAAGATTACCGGTGTTTTTGTGCCGATCGTGCTTCTTGTCGCGCTCGGAACGTTCGCGATATGGATATTTATTGGTCCCGAACCGCGCCTGAATTTCGCGCTCGTAAACGCGATTGCTGTTCTCGTGATTGCCTGTCCCTGCGCTTTGGGGCTCGCGACCCCAACTGCGATTATGGTGGGAACGGGAAAGAGTGGAGAACACGGCATCATCATACGCGACGCGGAAGCGCTTGAGCTTGCGGGGAAGGCGGATATTGTGGTTTTAGATAAAACAGGAACAATCACAAAGGGGGAGCCGAAGGTAACAGATACTATCGGAGAAGAGAACACCCTCTCTCTCGCCGTCTCGCTTGAGTATCACTCCGAACATCCGATCGCGAAGGCGATTCTGCAAAAAGCAAAAGAAAAAGGAATAAAAATCATTGAAGCAAAAGAAGTAAGAGCAGTATCAGGCAAGGGGTTGCGAGGAAAAGACGCGGAGGGAAGAGAAATAATGCTTGGGAAACCCGCGTTTATAATAGAAGAAGGAGGAATGATAAGCGACGAGATAAAAAATCAGATAGAAAAATTTGAAAGCGAAGGAAAGACGGTGATGTGTCTCGCGGTAAGGCAAAATACGCTTGATGTAAAAGGAGTAATAGCCGTTCGGGATGAACCAAAACCGAACGCCCGCGAAGCCATAGAAAAACTGAAAAAACTCGGCAAGGAAGTGTGGATGATGACGGGAGATAATAAGCGCACGGCAGAGGCAATCGCGGAGCAGGTGGGGATTGAAAACAAAAACGTCTTATCGGGCGTCCTTCCCGAACAAAAATCCGAAAAAATCAAGGAACTCCAAAAAAATAAGCTGGTGGCGATGGTTGGCGACGGCATAAATGACGCGCCCGCCTTAACGCAGGCAAACATAGGCATCGCGATTGGAACAGGAACGGATATCGCGATTGAGTCGGGAGACATAACGCTCGTATCAGGCGACCCGATAGGAATCTGGAAGGCGATGATGATAAGCAAGGCAACCCTGCGAAATATCAAACAAAATCTCTTTTGGGCGTATATCTACAACCTTCTTCTTATCCCCATAGCGGCGGGCATACTCTTTCCGATAAACGGAACGCTCCTAAATCCCGTTCTCGCGGGCGGAGCAATGGCGATAA
The DNA here is from genome assembly GCA_001781035.1 of Candidatus Jorgensenbacteria bacterium RIFCSPLOWO2_01_FULL_45_25b. Taxonomy (GTDB): domain Bacteria; phylum Patescibacteriota; class Minisyncoccia; order UBA6257; family GWB1-50-10; genus 01-FULL-45-25b. The sequence continues at coordinate 23,096 of MFKK01000004.1, forward strand.
GCTCATTATCGGTGGTAGTAAACTCACTGCGGTTAAAAAGAGTAAAGATATAATTTTTGGACGTCAGACGTCAAAAGATTAGATTTATTAATAAAAACAGAAAAGGTCGTGGCATAAATATATATATTGATATGAAAAAACTACTTTTCGTTGGAACAGTAATCGCCGTAATAGTTCTGGCGATTGGAGCAAGCGCGCATGGCCCCGCGAGCTGGGGTGATGTGAAGGGAGGAGAAGGAATGATGAGATATATAGAGGATAAGGCAATCGGGTCTGCGGATACGCATGAAGAGATGGAAGAGTTAATGGAAAAAATGATAGGAGGAACGCTTACCGAAGAAGAGGCGGGAAAAATGGTTGAATTCATGCGCGGAAACGCCGGCTCTTTTGGCATGATGCTTGCTCGTCAAAATAGTAACGAGGGAAAAATAGGAAAAAATAAGAATACTGGCGATTGGGGAATGATGGGTAGCTGGGGAGGAGGGAATTCGTGGTGGAATTTCAGCTGGTTTTTCTTAATACATATCGTAAGCTTCATTCTTGTTTGGACATTTCTGGGTATGGGCACTCTCGCTTTCTGGAAATGGGTTCAGAAAAAATAGATTTTTCTGATGGAGAAAAAAAACGCGCGGCAGTTTCCCGCGCGTTTTGTGTTTGTAAATGGAGAGAGATACAATAAACGCATGAAGGAATACATTCTTGTTCTTGATGAGGGAACAACAGGCGTAAAGGCGCTTATATTCAAGGGAGATAAGCTTATTGAAAAGTCATACGAGCGAGTTTCAAAAAAAAGTCCGAAAAAAGGACACGTAGAGCAGAATTCAAATGAACTTCTGAAAAAAAGCGTGAAGGTCATGCGGAATGTTCTTAAAAAAACCGGCATTTCAGCGGGTGATATTAAAGCATGGGGTCTAACCGTTCAGCGCGAAACGATAATCGCGTGGGACAAGAAAACGGGAAAGCCCCTCTATCCGGCAATCGTTTGGGAAGACGCGCGAACCCGCGCCTATTGTAAAAAAATTGAGAAAACACGAGGAAGAGAAATCAGGGAAAAAACAGGCTTGCGCTGTATTCCGTACTTCTCCGCCTCAAAAATGAACTGGCTGTTAAATAACATCGCGGAGGTAAAACGGGCGGCAAAAAACGAAACCCTTGCCTTCGGAACGGTGGATTCATGGCTTATGTGGAATCTTCTTGAGGGAAATCCGCAAAAAACAGACGAAACAAACGCCTCGCGAACCCTGCTGTTCAATATCAAAAAAAAGAAATGGGATGAAAGTCTTATGGACATATTCGGCATTCCCGCCTCATCGCTTCCGTGTGTGGAGAACTCAAGCGGTCTCTTCGGCAGAATGAAGAAGGAGGTGGTGGGAGAAACCATTCCGCTTATGGCGTGCGTTGGAGACCAGGAGGCGAGTATGCGGGCGGCGGGGGAGAAGAAAGGAACGACAAAAATAACATACGGAACGGGAACCTTTGTGATGCAAACAATAGGAGAAACGTATATGCTCCAAGAACCGTTTTCCACCACGCTCACGCCGGGAAGAAATGGAAAGTCCGTCTACGCTTTGGAAGGAAAAATTGAGGGTTCGGGAAAGGCGGTGGACACTCTCTTAAAAAAGAAAAAACATCTGGAACCTTTTCTTAATATATTGGCGAAGAAAGTGGATACGCTCATCAAAAAACTTCCAATTCAGCCAAAAGAACTTATCATAGACGGCGGTATCACGCAGGCAAAAAAACTGCGGGAAATTCAAGAAAAAATCTCGCGTATTCCCGTGAGCGAACAAACTATCTACGATGGCACCTCTCTCGGCACCGCGAAAATAGTAGAGGAAGAAGGAAGCTGTTCGTGAGTCGCCGTACAGAACGTTCATTCTTCCACCCAAGCAAGGGTTCTGATTTGGTTTAGCGGAAGCTCTCGGAAACAGCGCGTTCTTATCTCAAGCGAGAGACATCCTCCTTTCGTGGCGCATCTAGACACTCAATCGTTCACATTTTTCAAAGGCTATTCACGAGTCGCCGTACGGGATGTCTCGGAGGGGCGTTTGGCTCGGTCTCCGTCAAAGACGGAGCAAACGCCCCGAGAGCTCAAGGCGGTCTCTCGTCGCAGGAACGAGAGAACCGCCGGTCCCGGTAGGCGACTCATGAACAGCCGTTCTTGCATTGTCAGGTAAAAGCTTTCTTCGGTGTCGCAAAAGAAAGATGGCTTGAGCGAATACTTTTCCACAGTTGACCTCTTACTGAAGAGGAATACAATTAAGAAAAAAGAAAAACAAATTTTCGAACATATGCAAAAAACGGAAACAGCGACGAAAAGCGTATACGGACTTTATTACAAAGAACTGGAACACTTCCCGGAAGCTGTATATCACAAAAACGCCCTTCTGTATCGCTTGATGGCAAACCCAAAAAGGCTTCACATGCTAAACCTTCTCGCTCAAAAAGAAATGACCGTCGCGGAACTCGCGAAAGAGCTTGGCGTGCGTATGCCAAACATTTCTCAACATCTCTCAATTCTTCGGGGCAACAAATTCGTAGAGACGAGAAGGGAGGGAACAAGCGTCTATTACAGAATCACCGACCCGAGAATCGTGGCTCCATGCAGAATTTTTAAGGAGTTATACGGATTGTAACCATATGATGAAAAGCAAAAAAGCATACGCCCTGCTCTTCCTTCGCCTCACGCTCGGCTGGCTCTTTTTCTACGCAGGCATTACAAAAATACTGAACCCCGCGTGGTCAGCGGAAGGGTACTTGAAGGGAGCGAAAACGTTCACGGAATTTTACCAGATACTCGCGAGGCCGGATATTCTTTCAATTATAAATCCTCTAAACGCATGGGGGCTGACGTTAATAGGCGCGGCGCTAATACTTGGTATTTGGATGAAAAAAGCCGCGTGGTTGGGAATCGCGCTGATGGCGCTCTACTACATTCCGATTCTAAACTTCCCGTACGCGGGAGAACACTCAATAATTGTTGATGAACACATCATCTACATCGGAGCCTTTCTTGTTCTCATCGCGTGCGATGAGATGCAATTATGGAAAATAAAAGTCGCTGGAAAGAAAAAATAATAACATGACAAATACTAAAAAAATTGAGTGGATTCTTCGTATCGCGGTAGCAGGAGAGTTTCTTGGACATGGTATATTCGCGCTTCAAGGAAAGGAGCAGTGGATTGGATGGATAGGGAAACTCGCTGGAGTGGAAGCCGGTCTCGCGACACAACTCCTTTTCTTTGTTGGAATAGGAGATGTCTTAATCGCAATTTTTGTTCTGCTTCGTCCGATGAGACCAATTCTTCTCTGGGCCGCGTTTTGGGGCTTCTGGACGGCGCTCGTGCGTCCGATTGTGGGAGAGCCGATTTGGGATTTTGTGGAAAGATGGGCAAACTGGGGCGCTCCGCTCGCGTTGTGGTTTCTCCTGCGAAAAGAGAAGAAATAATCAGCATCGTCTATAGTTATCAGCAACCAAACGCATTCGTTTGTTTAGTTTTTAACAGATAGTTTCAAGTATGCGAAAGAGTGAATATAAATAAAAATCTCTACCATTAAATTTACAATCATGTTTACAAAAATCATAAAACGGGACGGTCGGGAGGTTCGTTTTGAAAAAGAAAAAATAACCGCCGCTATCGCAAAAGCAGGCACGGCAACGGGCGAATTTAGGGAAAGCATAGCGGAAAAGCTAACCGACCGGGTGCTCGCGTATCTTGAGAGTAAATTGGAGGGCAAGATGCCTCACGTGGAAGAGATTCAGGATGCCGTGGAGCGAATCCTGATGTGCTCGCGATTTAAGCAGACCGCGAAGGCGTATATTCTCTATCGGGAACAGCACGCGGAAATGCGCGCCTTCGCGACCATGATGTCGCTGGGGCTGGTTGATAATTATTTGGAGAAGCTGGATTGGCAGGTGAAGGAAAACAGCAATATGGGCTACTCGCTTCAGGGGCTGAATAATTATATTTCCTCCGAAGTGAGTAAAACCTACTGGTTAAATAAGATTTATCCAGGCGAGGTTCGGCAGGCGTATGAAAAAGGAGATTTGCATTTGCACGATTTAGGCACGCTCGCGGTCTACTGCGTGGGATGGGATTTGATGGACCTTCTGACCGAAGGCTTTCGCGGAGTCTCCGATAAAATTGAATCAAGTCCGCCAAAACACTTCCGAACCGCTTTAGGGCAGGCTGTGAACTTTATGTACACCTTACAGGGCGAGGCGGCGGGAGCGATTGCCTTCTCAAATTTTGATACCCTGCTCGCTCCTTTTATTCGTTACGACAATCTTTCGTATGAGGAGGTAAAACAAAGCCTGCAAGAATTCGTCTTTAACATGAATGTCCCAACCCGTGTCGGCTTCCAGACGCCTTTTTCCAATATTACGCTTGATTTAACGCCCTCGCCGAACTTCAAAGACCAGTCGGTCATCATCGGAGGCAAACCGAAGAATGAGACATACGCCGACTTCCAGGTGGAAATGGATATGTTTAACAACGCCTTCTTTGATGTGATGGGTGAGGGAGACGCGGCGGGTCGTGTCTTTACCTTCCCGATACCGACCGTAAATGTGACCCGCGATTTTAATTGGGAGAACCCGAATCTTCAGGGGCTTTGGAATATTACCGCGAAGTATGGCATTCCGTATTTCAGCAACTTTGTGAGTTCCGATTTAAAACCGGAAGATACTCGTTCCATGTGTTGCAGACTCCGCCTCAATTTAGAAGAGCTTGATAGGCGCGGAGGAGGTCTTTTTGGAGCAAACGCGCTTACCGGCTCGGTTGGCGTGGTAACCATAAACTTACCGCGTCTTGCCTATCGGGCAAAAAGCACGGAGGGAGATGTGTCTGCTCACAAAAAAGATTTCTTTGAAAAGCTGGCAGTTCAGATGGACATCGCGAAAGAGAGTCTTGAGATAAAGCGAAAAATGTTGGAACGCTTCACCGACGCGAACCTTTATCCGTACACCAAGTTTTATCTGAAAAAAATTAAAGAGACATATGGCGAATATTGGAAAAATCACTTCTCAACCATTGGCTTGGTTGGCATGAACGAGGCGGTTCTCAATTTATTCGGAGAAGATATCGGTACGGAAGAGGGTCAGAAATTCGCCGCCGAAACTCTGGATTACATGCGCAATCGGCTCGTGGACTACCAAAAAGAAACAGGTAATTTGTATAACCTTGAGGCTACTCCGGCGGAGGGAACGGCATACCGTCTAGCTCTCAAAGATAAAAAATTGTATCCGGATATCATAGTGGCGAATGAAAAAGAATTTCGCGCGGGAGCCCAACCCTTTTACACCAACTCATCGCATCTACCCGTAAATTATACGGACGATGTGGTTGAAACGCTGAATATCCAGGATAATTTGCAGACAAAATATACAGGAGGCACCGTCATCCATCTGTTTTTGGGAGAACAGATAAACGACACCCGTTCCGTCCCCTCCCTCATCAAAAAAATCTGTGAAAACTATAAATTGCCCTACTTTACCCTAACCCCGACATTCAGCATCTGCCGCGAACACGGATACTTAACTGGCGAACACTTCTTGTGCGAAACCTGCTCTAAGGAGTGCGAGGTATATTCGCGAATCGTGGGCTATTTGCGCCCGGTGAGCCAGTGGAATGCCGGCAAGCGGTCGGAATACGCTCTGCGTAAAATGTATAATCCTCAAAAGAATCTTTCTGAAAAAACAGTGGAGCAGATATCCGTCGTATACTCCTAGAGCCAATCCTCATATAATCAAGATATGGAGTTTGGAGGACTGGAAAAATTCACGCTTATTGACTACCCAGGCAAGATTGCCTGCGTTGTGTATACGATTGGCTGTAATTTTAGATGTCCCTACTGCCACAACCCGGAACTTGTGGATGAAACCGTTGAGACAAAAATCAAAGAAAGTGAAGTATTAGACTTCTTGGACAAAAGAAAGGATTTGCTGGACGGAGTAGTTATAACGGGTGGCGAGCCGACAATGCACGGAGATGATTTGTTGTGTTTTATGGCGGAAATTAAGAACCGCGGATTTTTGGTTAAGCTTGATTCTAATGGCACAAACCCCGATGTGTTGCGGGAAGCGATTGATAAGAAGATAGTTGATTATATCGCCATGGATATAAAGTCGCCACTCTCCAAGTACGAGAGAACAGTCGGAAGGCCGGTAGACGCCTTGGCAATCAAAAAAAGCATACAAATCATCATGTTCTCGCCGGTTGAGTATGAGTTTAGAACCACAATCGTAAAAGGGATGCTTTCTCCGGAGGATATTGAAGAAATCGCCCGTGAAATTAAGGGAGCAAAACAATACTATCTGCAAAAATTTGTCTCCACGAAAATACTAAACCCTCAATTCAAAAAAAAGGTAACATATAGTGAAGATGAGCTAAAGGCCATTCAAGAGAGAATAAGCAATGATGTTGCGTATTGTGGAATAAGATGACTATCTACCTTGATTATGCCGCGACGACGCCTCTTGACCCAGGCGTCCTTAAAACAATGTTGCCGTACATGAGCTCCGAGTACGGCAACCCGTCGTCTTTGCATGGAAGCGGAAGAAGGGCGGGAAGGGCGATTGAGGAGACGCGAAAAAAAGTGGCGGGCGTGATAAACGCTCTGCCGGAAGAAATTATATTCACGGGCTCCGGAACCGAGTCGGATAATCTGGCAATTTTAGGCGTCTCGCGGGCTAATAAAGCAAAGGGAAATCACCTCATCATTTCGGCTATTGAGCACAAGGCAGTGCTGGAATCCGTAAATCAGCTAAAAAAGGAAGGCTTTGAGGTGAGCCTGTTGCCCGTAAATTCGGAGGGCGTGGTAGATATAAAAAAATGCCTTGAGCTCGTGAGAGATGAGACGCTTTTGGTTTCCGTGATGTACGCGAATAATGAGATTGGTACGATTCAGCCGATACGGGAACTATCCGAAGCAATCAAAAAGAAACGCGGCAGAAGCTCCTTTCCGCTTTTTCACACGGACGCCTGCCAAGCGGCTGGTTACTTATCCTTAGATGTCTGTGAGTTAGGCGTTGATATGATGACGCTAAATGGCTCAAAAATATACGGACCAAAAGGCATTGGGATATTGTACAAAAGAACAGGCGTGAAATTGGAACCGCTTATCGTCGGCGGAGGGCAGGAATACAATTTAAGGGCAGGAACGGAAAATATATCGCTTGTAGTCGGCTTCGGTGAGGCGCTTCTTTTGGCAGAAAAAATGAAAATTGCGGAATCAGAAAGATTAACTGCCTTGCGGGAGTATTTTATATCACGTCTCTTTGAAGAGATTCCGAATATCGTGCTAAACGGCGCAAGAAAAGAGCGTCTTCCGAATAATGTTCATGTTTCCATTTCGCACGTTGAGGGGGAAGCTATCCTGCTCATGCTGGATGAGCAAGGCATAGAAGTTTCAACCGGCTCCGCCTGCTCCGCAAACGACCTCAAGGCATCTCACGTGCTTCTGGCAATCGGTCAAACCGATGAGCTGGCGCATGGAAGCATCCGTTTTTCTTTTGGCAGAGATACGACAAAAGAAAAACTGGATGAGGCGCTAAAAGTTTTACCTTCGGTAGTCAATAAATTAGAAACCATATCGGCGACAACGGTAAATATATGAAGGATGAAAAAAACACATGTGGTGGAAAAGGGTGGGTGTACAGCGAGACAGTGAAGGAACACTTCTTTAATCCTCAAAACATCCTGCGTGACGAAAAAGAATATGAGGCGGATGGAATAGGTATGGTCGGCAGTCCCGCGTGCGGTGATATGATGGTTGTTTGGATAAAGGTTGAGCCGGAAAAGAAACAAATATCGGAATGCAAGTGGCGAACATTCGGTTGCGCTTCCGCAATCGCCTCAAGCTCAATGATGTCGGTTATGGCGACGGAACATGGCGGTATGACTCTCTCTCGGGCAAAAAAGATGATGCCGGAGGCGATTATAGAAAGATTGGGAGGACTTCCCGAAAGAAAGTATCACTGCTCTGTGTTGGGACACCTTGCTCTTCGGGAAGCGATAGAGGATTATGAGAAAAATCATGAGCACGGAGGATAGAAAAACATACGTAGTGCGGGAAAGAATATCCGAAACACCAAGCGTTTCAACCTTACGACTGGAATCGACTGACAACAACCTACCGGCTTATGTTTCAGGACAATTCATCACAGTCTATGTTTCGGAGACGGGGGAATCCGAAGGCAGGGCGTATAGCATATCAAGCTCGCCCGAAGAAGAAGCGCTTCACATTACGGTCAAGGCCGTTGGTAAGTGTTCAAATCGCCTTTGTTCTATGAATTTCGGCGATACTCTAACCGCCTCGCTTCCATATGGCTACTTTTACAGCGAGTCGGACAAAAGCCCGCTCGTGATGCTTGCCTCGGGTATTGGTATAACTCCGTTTAGAAGTATCATCCGAAGCGCGGCAAAAAACACGCCCTCAAGAAAACTGGTATTGTGTTACACCAACGAAACAGTTGAGGACATCGTGTTTAGAAAAGAATTTGATGAGCTTCAAAAAAGGAATGATAGCATTGATATAAATTACTTTATCACTCGCGAAGAAGACACTCCTCAATATATGATAAAAGGAAGAATGAACGCGGATATTATCTTAAAAAAAATTGAAAACTTGGACAGCCCGGAATTTTTTATCTGCGGTTCAATCTCTTTCGTGAGAGATCTCTGGCGCGGTCTTCGTAATGCCGGCATTCAGGAAGAATCCATGTATACGGAAGCCTTCTTTTAGAAAAAAGGTATACTTAAAAAATATGACTGATATATTGCTTATGTCGCTTGTTGGTCTTATCGGCGGTTTTGTGGGAAGCCAGGCGGGAGCCGGGTCGCTCATAACCCTGCCCGCCCTCTTATTTTTAGGCCTTCCGCCCGCGCTCGCGGTTGGAACGAACATCCTCTCCGCGTGGCTCACAAACGTAGTCGCCGCGCTTACCTACTGGCGAAAGGGAAAGCTTCGCAACCAAGAAACATTTTCACTTGGAATAATAGCATTTTTTGGTTCATTGGGAGGCGCGTATCTGATTCTCTACATTCCTGAAGACCTGACCCGGAAAATAATCGGAATACTCTTCCTCCTCCTTATCGGCGTTCTTGTGTGGGAAAACGGCAAAAAAGGGGAGAAGGAAAAGAAAAAACCAAAACACGCGCTTGGTGTCGCTCATATAATTTCGTTTGTTCTTGGCGTGTATGGGGGCTTCCTCTCGGTTGCCGTCACAACACTTTTTATTCTAATGTTCGTCCTTCTCTTAAGACGGTCATTTGTGGAAGGAGTCGCGGAAGCGGTAACAGTGTCGGCTATTCTTCTCTTCGGCGCGCTCGTTGTCTTCGTAAAAGAAGGCTCTATAAACATGGCGCTTGCCCTCCCGCTTGCTATAGGGTCGGTAATAGGAGCTTATGGAGGAGCAAAAACAGCCATGAAGCTTGGTGAAAAATGGATAAAACCCCTCGTGGGTATTGTAATGATTGGCGCCGCGACAAAACTACTTCTAAACTTTTAGAACGCTAGAATTGACAAATTTAGCAAAAGATAATATTACGAGGTTCAACCTCGTAAGAGTTACTAAATATGGCAATTATAAAAAAGAAAATCTGGTTGGAATACTTTGATGCTATCGCGTCCGGCAAAAAGAAGTTTGAGCTTCGTCTAAACGACTTTGATATAAAAGAAGGAGACACGCTCATCTTGGAAGAGTGGAATAACAAGAAAAAAAATTACACGGGAAGGAAAATAGAGAAAAAGATAACCTATGTATTCAAATTCAAACCCGACGAACTCACATTCTGGAGTAAGGAGGAGGTAACAAAAAAAGGACTCCAAATAATCTCAATTGAGTAAGTGTTAAGAAGCGCGACTTCCAAAACCTTGCTAATTTTCATATTATACCGTTATGTTACAATTTAACTGATATGAAACTCGAAAGGCAGGGACCAAACTATAGAAAAGTTAATGAAGAAGTTACAAAAATATTGCGAGCTAATTTTGTTATAGCTCCTCCTGTTCGCATTGAAGAGATTGCTCAAAACTATGGTTTAAAAATTGTTGAAGCAGATTTTAAGTTATATTCTGATAATGTTTCTGGGGTTATAGACCTAAAAACAAACACTATTTATGTAAATCAAAACGAGCCGGATGTTAGACAAGCATTTACTATTGCGCATGAATTAGCCCACTACATTCTTCATAAATCAGAATTAGAAAAGGATCAAACAGGAAAACTTAGTGTATTGTATAGAAAAGCACTGGGGGAATTAAATCAAGATCCAAAGGAAAAAGAGGCGAACTGTTTCGCGGCAAATTTGCTTGTTCCCGCAGAACTACTTGAAAAATACAAAGATTATAATATTGATACAATAGCAAAAATCTTCGGAGTTTCTCAAGAAGTAATAGGATATAGGCTACAATTTGAAAATGGAGGAAAGCAAAGGAAAAACACCGCAACAAGAATCTAAACCAGAAAATTCCTCTAAGGGAGCCGAAGAAAACTCTGTACTCAGGTCTGAAGCAAACGTTTTGCGAGATATTTTGGGTTCTTTAGAGAGAAGCAAGGAAAAAGATTTAGATTTAAAAAATAGATATACTGAATCTTCTCTTGAACAGGAACGTAAAAAAATAGACAATGAAGGTTTGCAAAAATTTTATAAATTAAGAAGTCATTGGTCATGGTTTCTTTTTGGATTTATAACTTTTTTGTTGATGTTTCAAACTACTTTAACATTTTTAGTTGGTTGGAAAATGATGAGATTTTATGAAAACGAGGAATTTTTGAACATAGTGATTGGAGAAAATTTTGGGTTAATAGTTGGAATGGGATATATAGCAGTAAGATTTTTATTTAAAAACCCAGACAAATAAATCTTTAGAAGCCTAACTGCAAAAAATTTACTAAAAAACGTTCTAATCCAAAGCAAGAAGAGCTTTCCTTTTTAGAAATTTTCAAACCCTGAATCGTTCCTCACCTATCTCCAAAGGCTATTCATGAGTCGTCGTACGGGATGTCTCGGAGGGGCGTTCAGCTTGGACTCTCGCGTTAGCGAGAGTGAACGCCCCGAGAGCCCAAGGCGGTCTCTCGTCGCAGGAACGAGAGAACCGCCGGTCCCGGTAGGCGACTCATGAATAGCTGTTTTCACATTATCAGGTAAAGACTCTCTTTCTTCGGGGTCTCGCAGGCGAATTGAGTTTGATTATCTCAACCCAAGTGAGGGTTCTGGTTTGGTTTAGCGGAAGCTCTCGGAAAGGCGGCAAGCTTGGCTCCCCCGCCTTAGGCGGGGGATTGCCGCCTTGAGAGCGCAGGTTGCGCCACATCGCTGGAGTGTGGCGACAACCGGTTCCGATAAACCAAACCAGAACCCGAAAGAATACTTATGCACAGTTGCAAACTTCTTGTGTAGTGTATAATAGAAACATACACAACATACACAACAAGTCGAAAAACATTATCCACAGGTTAATAACAATAAGGAATATGAACACACTAACCAAACGGCAGAAGGAGGTTTTAGAACTTCTTCGCCAGCATATCGTTCGTCACGGCGCCTCGCCGACAATTGAGGAAATGGCAAAAAAAATAAAGGTCTCATCCCTCCGAACAGTAACCCAATATCTGGAAGCGCTTGAAAAGAAGGGATATATTCTCCGCACCAAAAACAAAAAGCGAAGCATTGAGCTCATCCGCAAACCGGACAGGGAGCTTGAGGAAATCGTCATGCTCCCGATTATAGGCGCCGCCGCCTGCGGAGGTTTGAATGTGTACGCGGAAGAATCTTTCAACGAGTTTATTCAGGTGTCCCGAAGCTTCCTCGGGAACCGCCGGGAAAATGACGTGATGATTATTCGCGCCTTCGGCCTTTCCATGCAGGACGCGGGTATAGAAGATGGAGACTTGGTGATGATTGAGTGCACGGAGGATATAAAAAATGGAGATGTTGTTACGGCTGTGATTGACGGCATGGCGGTTATCAAGAAAATAACCTTCACGCAAAACGCGGTTATCTTAGATCCCGTAACCTCCATCGGCTCATATCAGCAAATCGTTCTGCGACGCGACTTCAGGGTATTGGGAAAGGTGATTCACGTCATAAAAGCAGTCCAGCACGAAGACGTTGAGCTGGTGCCGATAACGTAAAAAAGAAAGGTGTGCATAACTATCACGCCTAAAGAAAAGAAAAAAGGTATAATAAAGACACGAAAGCTTTTGACAGCCTTGCAAAGAAACAAGGGAATTTTTTGTATCAAAAAAATTATGAATAAAAACAACACAATAATAGCGGGAGTACTTGGGCTCGTGGTGGGTCTGGGAGTGGGATACTGGTACGGCGGACAAAGAGCGTCAAAGCAAGCTTACGAGAAGGCGGTATCGGATATAAAGGCGCAACAGGAAGAAATTGCGAAAAAAGCAGGAGAGGATGCGGCGGATAAAGCAAACCCATTCAAAGTCGAAAATCCTTTGGAAGGAGTAAAGGCAAATCCTTTCTCCGACGCGAAAAAAGCTCTTAATCCCTTCGCGGATTAAGGCAAAAGAGCCATGAACACAACAAAACTAAAAAATCTCATACTGGGAAGCGTGATAACGGGAGGACTTATCATAGGAGGATTCGCGGGGGCGCAGACACAGGGAGAAGAAATTCCTCAAAATCTCCAGCCTCTCGCGAAAGAGCTTGGGTGTTCCACGAAGGCGGAGTGCAGTACGGCGTTTGAACAAAATTTTGAACACGGGCTGGAGCTCGCGGAAAAATATAATGCCTACGCGAATCCGGAACAGAAAAAGCTGGCGGAATCCTACAAAAAAGAAGTAATCTCAAAACTCTCCTCAATAAAGGATGAGAATGTGGAAGAGGAAATCGTAAAAATCGCGCGGGAGATACTCTCCAAAAACAAAGACCTCGCGAAAAAATTGGCGGTTACGAATGAAAACGTGAGAGCGGCGGAAACGATCGTAACCGAAATAAAAAACGCGGGCGGAAATCTTGACTTGTGTTCAAAACCCGCGAATTCGCTCTCAAAAGAAGACTTAATCATTTGCTTTGAGGCGAGCAAACAGCTCTCAAAGAAGGCGGAAACGATACAAACATACATTTCAAAAGAAAGTATTGCCGAAGCGGAAGCAAAAAGTAAAAGCCTAAGCTTAGATGAGGCGCTCCGAAACGGCGAATATCCGGAGCTCGGAAAAACGCCCGAAGAGGCGGGAACAAAATGTCTTCGCGCGGGCTCAGAAGCCATAACTGCTTGCGATGACATAGCGCGGAAGTTTTTCGGCGAAGAGGGAGTAAAAGAACTTGTTCGGGCGCGCGCGGAAACAAAACAGGCCGAAGAGTTCTATAAAAAAGGAGTGGAAAACCTCTCGCTCCAAAGACCAACAGGAGAAACAATTGTGGGAAAAGACGCGATTCGAAAAGCATGCGATACGGCATTTCAGAATAAAGATGTCGCGTCCGCGAGAGCCTGTGGAGACTTTGCGGTGAAAAACGGATTTACGACGCGCGAGGAAGCGGACAGGGGCTTAACGCTTTTGCAGTCGGTAACATCTGTTTCACAGGTGAACCTGAACGCGTGCAGTCAAAACCCGGAGGCGTGCAAAAATTATATCCCTGATGATTACAGAAAAGAGTATGAGGCAAAGAAAAAGATTTACGAGGCAATTTCACAAGAGGCGGGATTAAAACCGGAAGATTGCCGCCGCGCTCCATTTGATTCAAGTATCGGAAGACGGTGCGTGGAAGCGTCAAAGCGGATTATTCCAAACCTGAAAATAATCGCCGGAGATCTTTCAGAAGCGGAACGGTTAGTTGGGGAAATTGAAATAAGAACGCAAAAGGGAGAAGAATATGCAAAAAGAGCGGGTGAATTTACATCAGTTCTTAAAGCTCAAGGAGGTCCCGGAGGATGTCGAACGGAGGCAGAATGTTCAACATACTGCTCTGACCCGAAAAACGGCGCGGAATGTATTTCATTCGGCACGAAGTTTCAGGTGTTTAGCGGGGAAGAGGGGGTGCAAAGATATACGGAGTACAATAGAAGGTATACTACACCGACACCGCAACCCGCGCAGGAAGATGAAGGATCGCGCTATACCTATCCTTACCCAACTCCAAATCCATATCCGTATCCAAATCCGAATCGGCCAATCGCAGAGCCGTACTATTCGCCTAGGCCGGGGTATCCGGGCGGAGGGATAAGCCCCGAATGTTACGCGGCAATTCAGAGTGGCGACTTCGTCCAAGCAAAAACGGTTTGCGTTACGACAAAACCTTATCCGCAACCAATTCAGCCGCCACAGCCCACTCAATGCCCGATAGCGACCGCGATCTATCTGCCTTGCAGTGAGGGAACATACAGAGAAACAAAATATTCAAATGGGTGTCCTTCGTTTGGCGAATGTATCGCGATTCCCGGGTATCAGCCGAAACCTGAACCGATAAAAGGCGTTTGTCCGGCGCTTCCGACAGTCTCAAGCTGTTCGGATGGCCAGGATAAGATTATCTCCTACTCATCACCGGAGTGCGGAACATACTATTCATGTAAAGCAAGAGAAACAAAAAGCACATGGACAAATCACACTTGGTATCTGAAGGACGGCAATAAGCGTACATCAAGCATTCTTCCAAGAACCGACAGGGAATATCTTGACTACATCGCCTTGGTAGAAGTTGAATGCCGGACAAAAATAACCACTGACACATTCAACTGGAAGGTGGGAGCTGGAAATGACAATCCCGACAACTGGCAAAACTTCGGAATTCCGGAGTGTTCGGGAGGAACAGTGATAGAAGATCCCGCGAAAACATACCCGGGCGACACGAATTCCTGTCCCGGCTTCGCCAACTCTCGATGGGACACAACTGGTAAGCGGTACTGCCAGTTAAACACCGAAGAGAGGTGCGACTATAACTATCCAAGCTATCTCACGAATGGTGGAAACTACGTTGCAACAAATTGTCCAAAAAACGATTGGCAACAAGCAACATCAACAACCTATTCTTCGTGTTCAGCGTCCCTTACATCTCTTCTCGGCGCAGGATGTCACTTCATGTACAGCGACTCATCCGGACGCCAGACATACTGCAACAGCGGAATGACCCAATCCGCGAAGGAGGGAGATACTGCGGTAACGCAAGGATGTCCCAACTCGCCCTCATCGCAGACAAACACAACAACATCCGTAGTGACAACCACGACAACGACACCGACTCCGGTATACGAATGTACAGCCGACCTGAAAGACCAGCTTGGAACGGGATGCCACTACATGGGTAACGCCTACTTTGACAACACGATGACGCGCTATGTGATTCAGGGGGAGCGGTACGCGAAGCAATGTTACTCAAATTATATTCAAAATTGCACCACAGGAACGCCGTCAACAGGAACATGTCCTTCAGGCCAAACATGGTACACACCCTCCGGCGGAGGAGCTGGGTATTGCGTAAACTCCACGCAAACAACAACGCAAACCCAAACTCAAACCGGAACAACCTCAGGCAACTATGGAGCGTGCGGAAGTTATGTGACGCAATCATCATGTACGGGTGCCACAAATTGTTACTGGTTTTCCGATCCGACCTCGCCGTACTGTTACTACAGTAGTAGTGGGGGCGCAAGCGGAAGCGGAACATGTTCGGCTTCTCTAATCTCTCTCCTTGGCACGGGATGTCACTACATGTATAACGATTCAGCCGGCCAGCCGATATACTGCAACAGCGGAATGACTCAATCGGCAAAAGATAGGGATACGGCGATAACCGCGGGATGTTCAGGAAACGCGCTACCAACATATTCCAGCGGATCCTCCTGCCCCTCAGGTCAGTACTGGAATGGAACGTCATGTGTCACAAATACCACGACGTATACC
>MFKK01000005.1 GCA_001781035.1 Candidatus Jorgensenbacteria bacterium RIFCSPLOWO2_01_FULL_45_25b
GTTCGCGATGCTAACTTTGGTATTTATGAAACTCGCGATGACAAGCCATGACGAGGAGAGCCATGCGGCAGCGCATTAAGGTCGGATAAGTTTAAAATCTCTAATCTCTAAACCCTAATCTCTAAACAAATTCAAAATAAAAATTTCAAAAACGTTTTTGGATTTTGACATTTGAGATTATTTAGAGATTAGAAATTAGGATTTAGAGATTTAAGAAACACATGGAAGAATTACGTTTAATAGCAATGGCAGTCGCCGTGGGATTTGGAGCCCTGGGTCCCGGCATCGGAATCGGTATCTTGGTGGGAAAGGCTCTTGAGGCAATCGGTCGAAATCCGGAAGCGACTCCAAAGATTCAG
This sequence comes from Candidatus Jorgensenbacteria bacterium RIFCSPLOWO2_01_FULL_45_25b, assembly GCA_001781035.1. Lineage (GTDB taxonomy): Bacteria > Patescibacteriota > Minisyncoccia > UBA6257 > GWB1-50-10 > 01-FULL-45-25b. The sequence continues at coordinate 360 of MFKK01000005.1, forward strand.
ACAAACATGATTCTTGGAATCGCGTTTACGGAAGCTATCATGATTTTCGCGCTCGTGGTCGCTCTTATCATTAGATTCGTGGAATAATCAGAAAATCAACGAATAGCGAATCTATACGAATAAACGAATCGCTCGCGTATTTGATTATTCGTACGCAATTCGTTATTCGCTGATTATCCTACTATTCGTTGATATCATCATGGAATCACTACTAAGCAGTTTTGGTTTGGACGGAAAAATTCTCCTTTGGCAGATGGTGAATTTTGGCATCCTTTTCCTCATCCTTTCAAGGTTTCTTTTTCGTCCGGTAAAGAAGCTGATGAAAGAGAGGGAGGAGCGGGTGCGGGAAAGCCTGACGCAGGCGGAAAAGCTTGAAAAAAAATCAAAAGAACTGGAGGAGAAGCTGAAAAAAGACATGGCCTCCCAAAGAAAAGAATTGGAGGAAATGCACGCGAAAAGCCTCGCCTTGCAGGAAAAAATACGGAAGGAGATGAAAATAAAAGCTGAAGAAGAGGTAAAGAAAATGATGGAAGACGCCCGCGCTCTCGCGGAAGAAGAAAAAAGAAGCCTTTTGGAGTCTTTGGAGGGAGAAATAAAAACAATCGCGGTCGCGCTTGCCTCAAAAGTGCTTGAAAAAGAAATTGATGAAAAAAAACAAAAGGAATTGTTGGAAGAGGCGGTAAAAACTCTAAAGAAGCAAAAATAAAAAAGAAGTCTAGGGCATATGGCAAGCATACAAGACTACATGGAAGCGTTAAGAAGGGAGGCGGGAGACGCCCTGTTTCCGCTCGCTCTTCGGCAGGGTGAAATGATTGGAGAGCTGTTGGATAAAAAGAAAGAGCAGGAGTTGCAACACGCGAAAGATAATAAAACAAGATTGGGGCTTTTGGATTCATGGTGGGGCGGGTATATCGCTCCGGAAGTAAAAAACCTAATCATTATTCTTGCGGAAAAACGCGAACTTCATCTTATTCATAAGTTGACGGCAAAAAGAGAAGAACAAAAAAAAGTTATCGTAACGACGGCAATCTCTCTTTCCGAAGAAACAAAAGAATGGCTGCGAAAAGAAATTCAGGAAACGCACGAGGTCGGGGAATTTCAATTCAAGGAAGATAAAAAGCTTATAGGAGGAGCGGTAATTAGAATAGGAGACCGCGTTGTGGATGTTTCCTTAAAGAAAACTCTTCAGAATATGTATAGCGCGTAACGTTTTTTGAGAATATGAAAGATACGACGAGAGAAAAAATTATAGAACATATCAAACAAAAGATTGCGAATCTTGGGGAAGCTTCAGAGGTGCGGAAGGTGGGTGAGGTGGCGGAAGTGGGAGATGGAATCGCGCTTCTTTCGGGTGTTTCGGAGGCTTTGATGGGTGAGATGGTCTTATTTACAGAATCAAAAACATACGGACTCGTACTGAATCTTACGAAAGAAAATGTGGGAGTCGTGGTATTGGGAGATTGGGAAAAAATAAAAGAGGGAGAAGTGGTGGAATCCACCGGAAACATTCTTCAAATTCCGGTGGGACGCGAACTCATTGGACGGGTCGTGGACCCGCTTGGAAATCCGCTTGACGGCAAAGGAGAAATAAAAACAAAACAAACTTCGTTAATTGAAAAAATAGCTCCGGGAGTGATGGCGCGCGAAGGCGTAAAACAGCCCGTACAAACGGGGATAAAGGCGATAGACTCAATGATTCCAATCGGAAGAGGCCAGAGAGAGCTTATTATCGGAGATAGGGGCACGGGAAAAACCTCAATCGCGATTGACACGATATTAAATCAGAAAGGAGAAAACATGTGGTGCGTGTATGTCGCGATCGGACAGAAAAAATCAAAAATAGCAAAAATTGTGGCAAAACTGAAAGAAGCGGGCGCGATGGAGTACACAATCGTTGTTGTTGCCGGACCTTCCGACCCCGCCTCTCTTATATATCTTGCTCCCTATGCCGGATGCGCCATGGGAGAATATTTTATGGACAAAGGAGAAGACGCGCTTGTCGTGTATGATGACCTTTCAAAACACGCGGTCGCGTACAGGCAAATATCACTCTTGTTAAGAAAACCGCCGGGAAGAGAAGCATATCCGGGAGATGTTTTTTATCTGCATTCCCGGCTGTTGGAACGCGCCGCGAAACTAAACAAAGATCTTGGAGGCGGCTCTCTGACCGCTCTGCCAATCATTGAAACGCAATCGGGAGATGTGTCGGCCTACATTCCGACAAATGTGATCTCCATCACGGATGGTCAGATTTATTTGGAACCCGAACTCTTTTATTCCGGCACGCGTCCGGCGGTAAACATCGGCCTCTCGGTCTCACGGGTAGGAAGCTCTGCGCAAACAAAAGCGATGAAAGCGGTCGCGAAAAAGCTTCGTCTTGAGCTTGCTCAATTTCGGGAACTCGCGGCGTTCGCGCAATTTGCCTCCGACCTGGACCAGGAAACAAGAAGTCAGATTGAGCGGGGAAAGAGGCTTTCGGAAATTTTGAAGCAACCGAATTATGCTCCGCTTTCTCTCGCCAACCAGGTTATCGCGATTTATATTGCCTCATCGGGCGTGTTGGATGATGTTGATGTTTCTCGGGTGAAGCAATTTGAAGAAAGCTTCCGCCTGTTTCTTGAAGCCGAAGCGAAGGAGGTGGTGGAAGAAATTATGGCGAAAAAAGATGTTACGGCGGAAACGCAGGAAAAAATAAAAAAACTGGCGGAAATATTCAAAAAAGGATTTTAACAAAGGCGCTAGGCATACAGACTTCTAAAGCCTAACGCCTAAAGCCTAAAGCCTAGACCGTGCCTTCAAACACCAAAGAAATAAAAAAGCGGATAAAATCGGTAAAAAATATCCGCCAAATTACCAAAGCGATGCAACTCGTGGCAGCCTCTAAAATGAAAAAAGCGCAAATGAGGGCGCGGAGCGCGGACGCGTACGCCTATGGCGCGCTTGAGATTCTAAAGAATATCACGGAAAGAGAACATGAAATAAAAGAGCATGTGTATTGGAAGGGAAACGCGAAGCAAAAGAAAATCGGAATGATTCTGATAAGCACAAACAGGGGTTTCTGCGGAGGACTAAGCATCTCCTTGTTTCAAAAGGTGCTTCGGTGGACAAGCGAAATGAAGAAAGGAGGGCATGAGATAGACGCCGTAACGATAGGAAAAAAGGGGAGAATCTTCGCGAAAAAGATAGGAATGAATATCGTAGCGGACTTCTCTGATATTCAGGAATACTTCTCCATTCGGGATATTGGCGGAATAACAAAAATCGCGACTCAAGATTTTCGCGCGGGAGCCTATGGAAAGGTTTATGTCGCGTATAATCAGTTTGTAAACGTCCTGATTCAAAAGCCGGTGATACGGCAAATACTTCCCATAGAAATTTCCTCGTTTGAAAAAATAACGGAAACGGATAATGAGGCGCAGGCGCGTCTATTCAAGAAAGAGGGAACAAAAAAAGAAGAAGAACAACAAAAAGAACAAGCGGTTTATGTGTTTGAACCAAGCCCGGTGAAGGTGTTTGAAGAGCTTGTTCCGTATTTGATTGAGGTCGAAATATATAAGGCGCTTTTGGAAGCGCAGGCATCCGAACATTCGGCTCGGATGGTTGCGATGAAGAACGCGACCGATAAGGGGGGAGAGTTGATTGGCGACTTGCAGTTATCGTACAATCAGGCTCGGCAGGCGAGTATTACGCAGGAAATAGCGGAAATCGCCTCCGGCGCGATGGCAACAGCATAAATGTTAAATCTCTAAATCCTAATTTCTAATCTCTAAAAAATTTTGAGTTTTGGATTTGTTTAGAGATTAGGGTTTAGAAATTAGAGATTTATAAAAAATATGGAAAAAGAAAAAGGCATCATCACCCAAGTCATGGGCCCCGTTGTGGACGTTTATTTTAAGGAAGGAAGCGTGCCCGCGATATATTCCGCGCTTGAGGTAAAAAATAATTTGGAAGAAACGATAACGCTGGAAGTGGAACAGCATATGGGAAATAATGAAGTTCGCGCGATTGCGATGGCTGGAACTGACGGGTTGATGCGCGGAGCGGAGGTGTCGTCAAAAGGAGCTCCCATCTCGGTTTCAGTTGGGAGCGAAACGCTCGGACGGCTTTTTAACGTATTAGGCGAACCGATAGACGGAAAGGAAAAAATAAAAGGAAAGGAAACGTGGGCGATTCATAGAAGCGCGCCGGAATTTAAAGACCAGTCCACGAAAGCGGAAATTTTTGAAACGGGAATCAAGGTGATTGACCTTATCGCCCCCTTCGTAAAAGGAGGAAAGGTTGGTCTCTTTGGAGGCGCGGGCGTGGGAAAAACAGTGCTGATTCAGGAGCTTATCAGAAATATCGCGGCGGAACATGGAGGATATTCCGTCTTCTGCGGAGTGGGAGAGAGAACTCGCGAGGGAAACGACCTTTATCACGAAATGAAAGAATCAGGTGTTATTGATAAAACCGTCATGGTATTCGGACAGATGAATGAGCCGCCGGGGGCGCGAGCGCGGGTTGCTCTTTCAGGTCTTACGATGGCGGAATATTTTCGCGATGTTGAGAAGAGGGATATGCTTCTCTTCATTGACAACATCTTCCGTTTCACGCAGGCAGGTTCGGAAATGTCCGCGCTTTTGGGAAGAATTCCTTCCGCGGTGGGATACCAGCCGACCCTGGCAACGGAAATGGGGCTTTTACAGGAACGGATTACCTCAACAACGAATGGTTCAATCACCTCCGTGCAAGCGGTCTATGTGCCGGCGGATGACCTAACCGACCCGGCGCCGGCGACAACCTTTTCTCACCTTGATTCAACGGTGGTACTTTCCCGTGGGCTAACGGAGCTCGGTATTTACCCGGCCGTTGACCCGCTTGATTCCACCTCAACGGTTCTTGAGCCCGGAATCGTAGGAGAAGAACACTACAAAGTGGCGCGGGAGGTTCAGAAGCTTCTTCAGCGGTATAAAGATTTGCAGGACGTGATAGCGATTCTTGGCATTGATGAGTTGAGCGATGAGGATAAATTAATCGTTGCCCGCGCGAGAAAAATTCAAAAGTTCCTCTCACAGCCCTTCTTCGTGGCGGAGGTATTTACGGGAACGAACGGAACGTATGTTCCTCTTCAAAAAACAATAGAAAGCTTTAAGGAAATTCTTGACGGAAAACTGGATGATGTTCCGGAATCCGCCTTCTATATGGCAGGTGATATTGAAGAAGTAAGGGAAAGAGCAAAAGCGAAAAATATCTAATTACTAATTTCTAAAAATTGGTCATTGGGTCATTGGAATTTTATTAGAAATTAAAAATTAGTAATTAGAAATTTATGTCGCTTCATCTGCGTATAGCAACTTTAGAACGAACCGTCTTTGATGAAGACGTGGATATTGTTATGCTCCCGGGAGAAGCGGGAGAATTAGGCGTTCTTTCGGGTCATATCCCCCTCATCACCCCCTTAATATTGGGAGAAATTGTCGCGAAAAAAAATGGCGAGGAATTTGTGATGGCGGTTTCGGGCGGAATGGCGGAAGTGAATCAGGGCGGAGTTTTAGTGCTCGCGGACCAGGCGGAGCGGGCGGAAGAAATTGATGAACATATCGCGGAAACAGCGCGCGCGAAAGCGGAAGAAATAATGAAGGAAAAAAGATCGGATGAGGAAGGCTTCGCGGAAGCCTACGCGGAACTGCAAAAATCTCTCCTGCGTCTAAAAGTGGCAAGAAGAAAAAGAAAGGAACATATTTCAAATATATGAAATTAAAAATATATAAAGCATGGATGGCGTGTTTGATGTTCGCATTGGGTGTTATTCCTCTTATCGCGCTTGGAAATAGTGATGGAAACGATATTGGGCAGGAAGGGGGGCATAATAATATTGCTTTTATTTTTCTCGCGATAGCGATGCTTCTCATGAGCGCGAAAATTGGAGGTCTCGTTGAGCGGTTGGGACAGCCGTCGGTATTGGGAGAGTTAATAATGGGCGTTGCATTGGGAAATCTCGGGCTTTTCGGGATATATGTGTTGGAACCGATACGATCAAATGAAATTATTAAATTTTTAGCGGAATTGGGAGTTGTTATTTTATTGTTTCAAATAGGGCTTGAATCAAACATTGAAAAAATGAAAAAAGTGGGGGTTCGAGCTTTTCTTGTGGCAATGGTTGGGGTTATGGTGCCATTTGTGTTAGGAACTTATATTGTCGGACCTCTTCTTCTTCCCGGACTCTCAACAACAGCATATCTCTTTTTAGGTGCGACATTAACCGCGACATCGGTCGGCATTACCGCGCGGGTATTTAAAGATTTGAAAAAACTGCATCTTCCAGAGGCTCAAATCGTGCTCGGAGCGGCGGTGATTGATGACGTGATAGGATTGATTATTCTCGCGATCGTTTCCGCTATTGCGACAGTCGGATCGGTGAGTGTTGGAGCGGTGAGTGTAATATCATTAAAGGCGCTGGCATTTCTTGTGGGTGCGATAATAATAGGGCAATTATCGGCGCCTATGCTAGGAAGATGGATTTCTAGAATACATACCGGAACGGGAATGAAATTTACGCTTGCCATTTCGTTTGCTTTTATACTTGCTTTTATCGCCCAAAAAATAGGGCTTGCGCCAATCGTGGGAGCGTTTGCCGCCGGATTAGTGCTTGATCCCGTTCATTTTAAATTCTTTAAAGAGCCGGAAATTTGCGAAAAAACAAGGGAAGTAATAAAGAAAAGCGACAAAGAAACAAAAAAGAGCATAGAACAAATACTGAATAATCACACGGAAAAACACGTTGAAGAGCTCATTGAGCCACTCGGGCATTTCTTGGTACCGATTTTTTTTGTTATTACGGGAATGGGAGTGGATTTAAAAACGTTAACCAATATTCCCGTATTGATAACAGCTTTGGGAATTACCTTTATCGCGTTTGTCGGGAAGCTTTGTTCCGGTATTGTTGCGGGAAAAAAAATGAATAAATTGCTGATTGGATTTGGAATGGTGCCGCGAGGTGAGGTTGGGCTGATTTTCGCGATTATGGGAAAAACGCTCGGAGTTATTTCTAATGAGATGTTTTCCATTATAGTAATCATGGTTATTCTCTCAACGCTACTTACTCCTCCAATACTCACCGCGCTTCTAAAAAAGCATAAGGAGTAAGAAGTATGCAAAATAAAGTAAAAAAAACATTGCGGGAGTTTACTGCAAACACGCGAATCTTAAAAAATCCGTATAAGGGGCTTGTGTTGTCTTCTGTCTTGCTTTCTGTGGCGAGTCTCGCGGTGATGGCGTACTCATACCGCCTGCTTCCCGTTGAAGGAATAGTGCTTCGGTTTAATGGAGCGGAAGGAGTAAGAGAAATTGGGGAGAGATGGAACATGCTTGGAATAGTTGGAGGGGGAGTGGGAATGGCATGGATAAATCTCTTTCTCGCGGAAACATTTTTTTCCAAATCCAGGATATGCGCGATTCTGTTGCTTGTGGCAAGTATTATCTTATCTCTCCTCACACTCGTTGTCGCGGGGGTTATCGTGTCAACAAATTAAAAATGTATGGAAGAAAAAAAGGAGAAAAAGTGGGAAATTTTGAAAAGTGAGTACGTATTAAACTCCCCGTATTATAAAGTAAAAAAAGAGGAGGTTCTTCTTCCTGATGGAAGTATCATCAAGGACTATTTTATGCGGGAAAGAAAAGGATGGGTTCTTGTGTATTGTCTTACAAAAGAAGGTAAGGTTATCCTAAATCGCCAGTATAAACACGGAGCGCAAGAAGTGGTCATGGAACTGCCGGGGGGAATGGTGGAAGAGAGTGAATCTCCTGAAGAGGGGGCGAAGAGGGAACTGGAGGAAGAAACGGGATATGTGATGGAACACGTAGAATATATGGGAGAGTTTGTGACCGACCCGTCAAACGATCGGGGAAAAGCGTGGCTTTGCGTGGGAACGGGAGGTAAAAAAATAAAAGAACCGAAAGACGACCCGACCGAACCGATAGAAATTGAACTCGTCTCTCCCGAGGAGGCTCTGCGAAGGGCGGCGGAGGGAGAGATAAAAACCCTGCCCCATGTCGCGGCAATTTGGATGGGATGTAAAAAATTAGGACTTATATGACACAGTTTATTATTCTAGGAGGAATCATAGGCGCGTTCATACTAGGAGGCGTCTATTGGATAGTAAAACGCGCCCTGCCGAAAGGAGAAAAAGAAGAGGATAGTCAGTCAATGCTTCTCTTGCAGAAAGAGCTTCACGATGTGCGAAGAATGCTGGATGACCGCCTCGGAGAATCATCAAAACTTTCCCAGCATCAGTTTACGGAAAGCGCGAAGATTATACGGGAGGTAACCGAGCGTCTCACGAAACTGGACGAAACAAACAAGCAGGTTGTTGGTTTTGCCGACCAGATTCAGAAATTGCAGGACATACTGCGAAGTCCGAAACAGCGGGGAGTGGTGGGAGAGTTTTATTTGGAGACCCTTCTTGGAAACGCTCTTACCCCGAAAGATTATAAGATGCAGTATGAGTTTAAGGACGGCAAAAAAGTTGACGCGGTCATTTTTGTGGGTGAAAAAATTATTCCGATTGATTCAAAATTTTCTCTGGAAAATTACAACAGAATCGTGGAAGAAGGAGACCCCGCGCGGCGCGGAGAATTGGAAAAACTGTTCAAGCAGGACCTAAAAAACAGAATAGATGAAACCGCGAAATATATTCGGCCGGCGGAAGGCACGACGGAATACGCGTTCATGTTTATACCGGCGGAAGGAATTTACTACGACCTGCTGGTAAATCAGGTGGGCGCGATTAAGGTGAACACAAGAGACCTTATTGATTACGCGATAGGAGAAAAGAAAGTGTATATCGTATCTCCGACAACTTTTTACGTAACGCTTCAGGCGATGTGGCATGGAATGCGCGCCTATCAAATTCAGGAATCAACGAAGGAAATTTTGAAAAATGTCGCCTCGCTTGAACGCCACCTTCGCGGGTATCAGGACTACATGAAAAAATTGGGAGGAAGTCTCGGAACGACGGTAAACGCCTTCAATTTCGCCTCAAAAGAATTTAAAAAAATTGATAAGGATATCGTAAAAATAGGAGGAGAGGGAATGGAATTTGAAACCTCTCTTTTGGATAAGCCAAGCATGGAAGATGAAGACACCCTCTAAAGAATACGCGCATAAGGTAATCGCGTTCTATGATTATATTGGAAGACCGCTTACCGTATTTGAGCTTTGGACGGCGCTTCCCCGCGCGAAAAGACCGGAAACTCTCCACAATCTCTCCCATATCGTAAAAGAGCTGAAAGACGAACAAGCGGTCTATGAACAGGAAGGAATTCTTGCCGTATCGCGAAAGGAGAAGGGGAGAGCGAGAGAAGAAAGAATGTTGCGGGACAAGATGCTTGAAGAAAAATGGAAAAAGATATTAAGGCTTCGTTGGGCGTTCAATCTTATTCCATATCTGAATTTCGCCTGCGTATCGGGGTCGGTAAGTCTCGGAAACGTAAACAAGGATTCAGATGTTGATATCGTCATAGGCTGTAAAAAAGGAAGGATATTCACGGTGCGTCTTGCGGTCATTCTCCTCTTTGGAATAATGGGAAAGAGGAGGGGGGCAAAGGACAAAAAAAGAGAATCAAGGGATAAGTTTTGTTTTAATCATTTCGTAACGGAAGAGGCGTATGAGCTCTCGCCCCCGCGCACCTTCTATTGGGAAGAAATCTATACGCGCATGGTTCCTGTATATGGCAACGAAAAAGATATTGAGAAATTTTTTAGGGCAAACAAATGGTGCGGAGGAGAAGCGGTGATGTTAGATAAAAGGTGGAAAAAAAGGGACAAAACATTGGCAAGCATCATTGAATGGATATGTTGGAAAGAAATGGGGGATATAATTGAAAAAATCGCGAAAAAAATTCAATTAGTAAGAATAAACGCGCATCAGGCGCCGCAAAGAGGGGAGAGGATACGAATAAGCGACGAGGAACTTGAATTTCACGGAAGGGAAGAAGAGTTTCAGAAAATACTAAAAAAACTACCCGTCCCTACCGATCTGTAGAAGAAATAAGTATCTTGGTTAACAACACATTTCATACAATATGTCAACCTTGATTTATTTTGAAGAATAGAGTAAGAGTAACACTTACTATGATAAAGCAAAAACATATGCGTACGTTTACGTCAGCAAAGAAAAGTCAAACAGTATCCGTTTTATCATCTTTTTCCGCGTTATTGCTCGCAAGTTTTGCTCTGCAAATTGCGCGCGCCTCGGCGGTTAATCTGCCCGCTCCGACAATTATAACTCCGACGCAAACTGTGTATAACAGCACAATTTCGCTTGTCGGCACAATTGATACGAATAACACAACCGGTCTAGCCGGTTATTGGTCGTTTGATGAAGTAATAGCCGTACCCGACTCCTCGGGAAATGGGAGAACGGGAAATCCAGTGCCGTACTCGTCAAACGGAAGACCAACGGGAAAACGTAACAGCGGAGGTGCATTTACCGGCTCAAACTATGTTCAACTACCTGTGCATAACTACGCAACCTCAACCGGCTACACATGGATGGCGTGGGTAAAAACAAATAACACAAGTACCTCTACTCCGCAGACGATTTTAAACTACATGGATAACGCGAGTTGCGAGGATTACATGTTTGGATTAAACACCGCCGGCGCTCCCGGATTTACATTTAAAGCGGATTCGCTTGGCGTCTGTCCTCAAAACGCGAACAATAAAGTTATCTGGCAACCGACAGGAGGCGTGGAGGCGGACAGATGGTATCACGTCGCGGGCGTAATGGATTACGCGAACGACACGATCTCGCTCTATGTGGATGGCGTACTTCGCGCCTCTCACGCGTGGATTCCTGGCGGAGTAAAGATTACTCGCCTCATGGACGCGCGAATCGGCGGGCACAAATCAGAACCGGCATTTTGGAATGGAGTGATAGATGAGGTAAAAGTGTTTGATCGTCCCCTGTCAGCAACGCTTATTGAGAGAGAATACGGAAACATGACCGTCACGGTAACCGGTGGCGCCTCAACAATGAGTACGCTCGCAATCGGCAACATGTTTTTGATTGACGTGCCGCTTACCTCAAATAGCGTGAATCACCTTTCAGTAACAGCAACATCTACCGAAGGTGAAGTAAGTACCGCGGGAACGGTTGATATCACATCGGATATTCCCAGTATTGCGACACCGGTTATTTCAACATCTGCGGGATTAACATCAGCCGACTCAAAAACAATTTCAGGCTCAATCGGCTCAAACCCGACAACAGGACTTTTTGGAGCATGGTCATTTAATGAGGGCGCGGGCACTACTGTCGCCGACACCTCATCTCAAAATAATTCAGGAACTCTTACGGGCGGAGTGGCATGGAGTACGGATGGCGTATCCGGCGCGAGCGCGCGTTTTAGCGACGGAGCATTTACGCGACTTATCAACAACCAAAATTTTGGCGCGGTGGACGGATTTACCTGGACGGCCTGGGTTAAACCGACCAATCCCACAACATATAGCCAGACTATTATTTCTAATTATGATAATGCCTCATGTGAAGACAACATGCTCGGCATAAATCTCACGGAAACTTATCCGCAGGGCTTTTATTTCAAAGTTGATTACGCGGGTGTTTGTCCGCAAGACAAAAACAGCAGGGCAATTTGGAATCCTTCCGGAGGCATACAGGCCGACAGATGGTATTACGTCACGGGCGTGATGGATTACACGAACCATGAAATCACCTTGTATGTTGACGGCGTCAAACGTTCTTCTCAACCATGGAACGGCACCCCGATAAATCGGGCGATGCAAACCATAATCGGCGGAAGCACCACAAGCGGGAGCGGTTCCTGGAAGGGAAATATTGACGAGGTAAAAATGTATAACCGCGTGTTGTCATCAAACGAGGTGTTGGCTCTCTACGGCCCGACAATTACGGTGACGGGCGGTTCCGCGACCGCAAGCGCGCAGGCGATAAATGGAACGTACGCGGTTAGTGTGTCTTTGAATCAAAACCAGCCGAACACCTTATCGGTTCGTGCCATAAACGCGAATAATGAACAATCTACCTCCGCGACAGTCGTAATAACACACGATAATATCGGTCCGGCATCCCCAGTCATCACAACCACACCAACAACCCTAAACGCGCCCTCAATCACAATCACGGGCACAGCCGAAGCGGAGTCAACCATCACAATCACAGGCGGAGCCACAACGGCAACTGGAACTGCAACTGGCGGCAACTTTTCAATATCCGTAAATCTAACGCAAGACGCGACAAACACCCTCTCTGTCACGGCACGGGACGCATCAGGAAACATCTCATCCGCGACAACTCGAGCGATTACCGAGGACTCAACGCCTCCGGTCATCACACGAAACGGCGGAAGCCCGGTAACTGTTGAGTACGGCTCGACATACACAGACGCGGGCGCCACAGCAACCGACAATTTCAGCGGGAACCTTACGTCCAGCATCGTTATCACAAACCCCGTAAACACAAACGCTCTTGGTACCTACACCGTCCGCTACAACGTCTCTGATTCTTCAGGGAACGCGGCTCTTCCAGTGGTAAGAATCGTCAGTGTGGTGGACACCACGCCTCCCGCGGGACTTACTATTAATTCAACCCCCACGCTTACAAATGTAACTCCGCAAACTATTGGAGGAGCGAAAGAAGCAAACTCATCCGTTCTCTTGAATGGCGCGGTCATT
>MFKK01000006.1 GCA_001781035.1 Candidatus Jorgensenbacteria bacterium RIFCSPLOWO2_01_FULL_45_25b
CGAAGAAAAAGTCTACTCCCTCTGGGAACAGTCCGGCTTTTTTAATCCCGACAAATTACCTAAATCCTTAATCCTTAATCCTAAATCCTCGTTCTGTGTCGTAATGCCTCCCCCAAACGCGAACGGCGCCCTCCACATCGGCCACGCCCTCTTCGTAACCCTCCAGGACATCATGACCCGCTTCAACAGAATGCGAGGAAAGAAAACGCTCTGGCTCCCAGGCGCAGACCACGCGGGCTTTGAAACCCAGACCGTCTACGACAAAAAACTTGAGAAAGAAGGAAAAAACAGATTCCAAATTCCCCGCAACGAACTCTACAAAGAAATGTACGCCTTCTCCATGGAAAACAAAAAAATCATGGAGAATCAGCTAAAAAAACTCGGCGCCTCATGCGACTGGTCCCGCGAAACATTCACGCTTGACCCCGAAATCGTGGAGGAAGTTCAAAAAACATTCGTCAAAATGCACGAAGACGGCCTTATCTATCGCGGTCTCCGCACCGTAAACTGGTGCGTAAAACACCAGACCGCCCTCTCCGGCCTTGAGGTAAAACACAAAGAAGAAATAGGAAAACTCTACTATCTAAAATACGGCCCTTTCACGCTCGCGACGGCGCGTCCTGAAACAAAGTTCGGCGACACCGCGGTTGCGGTTCATCCAAACGATAAGCGATACAAAACATACATCGGAAGGGAAATAGAAGTAGAGGGGCTTCTTGGAACATTCAAAATAAAAATAATCGGCGACAAGGTCGTAGACCCAAAATTCGGAACCGGAGTTCTAAAAGTTACTCCGGCGCACGACCCAAAAGACGCCGAAATCGGCGCACGCCACAATTTGGAAATAAAACAGGTCATAGACCGCTACGGAAAATTAAACGAATTAACGGGTCCCTACGCCGGAATGAAAGTATTGGAAGCGCGGGAAAAAATAGTGGAAAACTTGAAAGCAAAAGGACTTTTAATAAAAATAGATGAGAATTACACTCACAATCTCGCGGTCTGTTACAAGTGCGAACGGATTTTGGAACCCATTCCCCTGCCCCAGTGGTATATAAAAACAAAACCGCTCGCGAAACCCGCGATAGAGGCTGTGGAAAAAAACAAAATAAAAATTATTCCCGAGCGACAAAAAAAAGTTCTGCTTCATTGGCTAAAAAACATTGAGGATTGGAACATCTCCCGCCAAATCGTCTGGGGAATCCAAATCCCGGCATGGTTTTGCGAAAATACGAAAGAAAAGCAAAATAACAAGAGCGCGCAGAATAACGACACAAGCTCGCACGACGCGCTTCGTGCAGAAGCTCTCGGAAACGGCGCGCGCTTGGTCTCCAAAAGAGGCGCGCCGTTGAGAGGCAGCGGGCGCGAGCCACAGGAGCGAGCCGACCGCGGTTCCGGTAGAAGCGCGTCGTGCGAGCCAATAATAGCCTTACAAAAACCTTCACATTGCCCATCTTGTAAATCCACAAACCTAACCCAAGACCCCGACGTCTTTGATACCTGGTTCTCCTCCGGACAGTGGCCATACCTCACCCTCGGATGGAAAAATAATGGCAAACACAGCAAGGACTTTAAGGATTTTTACCCTACATCTGTGATGGAAACCGGCTCCGATATTCTCTTCTTCTGGGTCGCGCGCATGCTCATGCTTGGAATATATCGCACCGGCAAAATCCCCTTCAAAACCGTCTATCTGCACGGCCTTGTTCGTGATAAAGACAAACAAAAAATGTCCAAATCACGTGGAAATGTTATTGACCCGCTTGGAGTTGCGGAAGAATTCGGGACAGACGCGGTTCGCGCCGCGCTCGTCGCCGGAAACACGCCGGGAACGGATACTATCATCTCTGAAGATAAAATCCGAGGTTATCGCAACTTCACGACAAAACTTTGGAACATCGCGAGATTCGTCTCTATGCAACACTCTGAAGGAGATCGTATCTCCTTTGGAGATACGATCTCGAAAAAAGAAAAAATATATCTGAAAGCACTTGAGGTGATAAAGAAGAAAGTTACGAAACACCTTGAAGCGTTTGAATTTCACTTGGCGCTTGAAACCGTCTACCACTACATCTGGCACGAGTTTGCTGATAAAATAATAGAAGAAACAAAACCGCGTCTCCAAAACGGAAGCGAGAGCGAAAAAGAAGCCACTCGCGCCCTCCTCAAAACGCTCTTGCAAGAATCAATTAAAATGCTCCACCCCTTCATGCCCTTCGTAACGGAAGAAATTTATCAAGAACTCCAATTTAAAGAGATCGTATCTCCAAAGGAGATACGATCTCCCCTTCTCATGACAGAAAGGTGGTAAAAATTTTTAAGCAATTAGATATTAGAAATTAGTAATTCATAATGTCCCTTCTCATCATTCTCATCCTCATAATAGCGAGCCTCCTTCCGGCAACCATCTGGCTTCTCTTTTTTCTCCGAGAAGACGTGCATCCGGAACCGAAAAAACTCATCTGGTACGTCTTCGGAATCGGCACGCTTACAACCATTCCGACTCTCTTCATGCAAATGGTGTACAAAAACGCGATAACCGAACAGTATGTCCTCCCTCTCTTTCTCGGCCTCGCCTTTTTTGAAGAATTTTTTAAATTCCTTGCCGCCTATTACGCCGTCCGCAAAAGTCGGGATTTTGACGAACCGATGGACGCGATGATTTACATGATAGCCGCCGCGACCGGCTTCGCGACGATAGAAAATCTACTGATAGGAATAGGTTCTTTGGAATCCCTTACCTTAAATTCTCTCTACACGACCGGCAACATTCTTCTTCTTCGTTTCATCGGCGCGACTCTCCTCCACATACTCGCCTCCGCGATTGTCGGCTACTACTGGGCAAAAGGACTCGTCTTCAAAAAATATGGATACATTATCCAGGGAATCGTTATCGCGACCATCGTCCACACCGTCTTTAATTACCTGATTGCCGTATTTGAAGAACAAAACCTCATCTATTCCTCAATCATTCTGGTTGTCGCGGCATTCTTTGTGCTAAGTGATTTTGAAGTAATCAAAAAAGAGGAAGAAGAAGGCGTCTCCCTCGCAACCGCAAAATAAAAACAAAAGCAATCCTAAAACTCTTTAAGCGAATGTTGCTGGAACGCGTTCAAAAATTCACGAGTGAGTAGAGAAAAGCAGAAAACCATCGCTGTTTGAATCCCGAAGCGCGAGCGGAGGTTGAGTTCGATGGTTTTCGTAAAACTTTTCTCTAAGAAACGAGTTGAATTTTAACGCGCGCAAGCCTATGAGCGAAAAGGGTTTTAGGATTGTGCCACTCCCTTCATACTAAGCCCAACGCGTCCATTCTCAATCTTTACCACCCTCACCTTCACCCTCTGCCCCATCTTCACCACATCGGAAACGTTCTTCACAAAACCCTCCTGCCCCAACTCGGAAACATGAACCATTCCGTCCTGCTTTCCTCCCAAAGACACAATCGCGCCAAATTCCATAATGCGAACAACCGTTCCTTCCAGCGTCTCGCCGATAATAAACTCACGAAACATTCCCTGCACCATCGCGATTGCTTTATCCGCCCGCTCCTTGTGTTCACTCGCGACATACACCGTTCCATCCTCATCAATATCAATAGAAACCTCTCCTCCCGCGTCCGCGATAATACCATTAATAGTCTTCCCTCCGGGACCAATAAGCTCTCCTATGCGCGTTGGATCAATATGTAATGTAAAAATGCGGGGAGCGTAGTCTGAAAGTTTTCCTCGGGGAGCGGGAAGAACACGATTCATAACCTCCAAAATCTGAAGTCGCGCCTTCTTTCCGCGCGACAACGCTTCTTCAAAAACCTCTTTCGTAATACCTCCAATTTTCACATCCATCTGAATTGCCGTAACACCGTCCGCCGTTCCCGCAACCTTGAAATCCATATCTCCATGATGGTCCTCCGGCCCTTGAATGTCCGTTAAAATCTTATATTTCGGATTTCGTGCTTCGGATTTCGAATTTTGTTCCATCATAAGCCCCAAAGCAATACCGGCAACGTGTTTCTTAAAAGGCACTCCCGCGTCCATCAAAGCAAGCGAGGATGAGCAGGTAGTCGCCATGGAAGAAGAACCATTGGAAGAAAGCGTCTCCGCGACAATACGAATCGCGTACGGAAATTCCTCCTTTGAAGGAATAAGCGCGCGAAGCGCTTTCGCGGCCAAAGCGCCGTGTCCGATCTCCCTCCGTCCGGGTCCCCGCGATCTCCCCGTCTCACCAACGGAAAAATTCGGAAAATTATAATGCAACATAAATCGCTTCTTTGTTGAAGTCTCCATCGTCTCTACCAATTGTTCCGCAGAAGGTGGCCCTAAAGTCGCGACGGCAAGCAGTTGGGTATTTCCTCTAATAAAAAGCGCCGACCCGTGCATTCTTTCAAACACTCCGGCCTCGGCATACAAATCACGAATCTCATCAAGCGCGCGCCCGTCAACACGCTTCTCTTTGGTAATCGCGAGCTCGTGAACAAAATAGTCTATTTCCTCCTCAAAAAGATTATCCGCGACCTTAAGCGCGCCTGCCTCTTCGCCAAGAACGCTAAGGTGCGCCATAAGTTCCTGTTTTAATTTCGCAAGTTCTTTCTTTTCCAATGCGGGCTGTATTTCTCCCTTCAAAAATTTTGAAACAAGGTCGCGCAACCGGGGGTCGGGCAGAGCAAATGAAATCTCCTGCTTCGGCTTTCCAATTTCACTTATAATCTTCTTCTGAAAAGCAACTAGTCTCGCAATTTCCTGTTCACCTTCCGCAAAAAGAGAAACAAGTTCTGTTTCTGAAATCTGATTCCCCTCAAACTCAATCATATTCACCAAGCCTTCGGTGCCGGCAAAAAATGATTTATATATAACCTTCTCCTCGCTTTCCTTCTTCTCAAACATAGCCGCTCCAACCGGACCTCCCCAAGGAATATCAGAAACACCAAGCACCGTGGAAACCGCAATAAGAGAAACCAAGTCGGGGTCGTGTTCCCCGTCGTATGAAAGAACGGTAATCGTTACCTGTATTTCTCGCCTCATCCGAGCATCAAAAAGAGGACGAATCGTGCGGTCAATAAGCCTTCCGGAAAGCATGGCCTCGTCAGAAGGCCTTCCCTCTCTTCGCACAAACCTGCTTCCTAAAATCTTCCCCGCCGCGTAAAATCTCTCTTCATAATCAACTGTGAGAGGAAAATATCCCAAATTCGCCGCCTCGCCTCCCATGACAACTGTGGCAAGCACAACCGTTTCTCCCCAATGTCCGAGAAGGGCGGCATTTGCCTGCCCCGCAAGTTCAGAAATCTCAATTTTAAAGGGAGTTCCCTGAACGCTCGTTTCATATATGTTTCTGTGTAATGCCATATTGTAAAACCTTAAGAACTTCTGCGAGCATCCTTCGCTCTTCTTACCCTTGAACTCATTCGCATCAAAATCCGGGGAACACTATCAAGCTCAATAAATCGGTCAACCGATTCCCGCAGTCGGGAAGAGGTTGTCTTTCCGAAAGCGGCAACCTCAACCTGCCTTCCCATCCCCCACTTTAAATACTCAACCAAAGGAACAAAATCTCCGTCTCCGGTAACAAGCACGATAACATCAAGAAAATTCGCCATGCGAATCGCGTCAACCGCCATGCCGACATCCCAGTCAGCCTTCTTAGCGCCATCCGAATAAATTTGCAAATCTTTTAGTCGCAATTCAAGTCCGACGTTGCGAAGCGCCTCAAAAAAAGAATCCTCTCCCATCGCGGTATCGCTCTTCACAACATACGCGACCGATCGAACAAGGGGGCGATCTGCGACAACTTCCTTAATAAGCTCGCTAAAATTAACCCGGGCATTATACAAATTCTTCACCGAATGATAAATATTCTGGACATCAATAAAAACACCCACTCGCTGGGCTGGATGAATAATGCCATGTAAGGGGCTTGCCATACGTTATGCTTCAAGACCGAGCTTCTTCACAAGCTTGCCGTGAGTCTTCTCATCTTCCCGTTTTAAATACTGCAAAAACCTTCTTCTCTTTCCAACCATAAGAAGAAGTCCTCTTCGAGAATGATGGTCTTTCTGATGTTTTTTTAAGTGGTCGGAAAGCTCTTTGATTCGTTTCGTAAGAAGTCCAACCTGCACTTCGGCGGAGCCGGTATCCTTATCATGCTTCTGCGCCTCTTTCACAACCGTACTCTTTTGTCGTTTCGTTAACATAAAAAAAAGATACCTCAAAACACTCCAAAAGTCAAACCCAGTAGTGAAAACTCGATTGCTTCGCTTGACAGGCAACACGGTAAGAATTTTAGAAAGTATCAAGATTTTTCAATTTTTAATCATTTTTTGATAACGATCGAGTTTCTACTACTGGGTCAAACAAATATGTTCATTTCAAAAAATTTCCGCTAAAATGGACGCATGCGCAAGACGATTATTCTCACGGTTTTGGATGGTTACGGCATCGGCAAATTTGATAACTCAAATCCAATCTACGCCGCGAAGCCGAAATATCTGACCTACCTCAAAAACCACTTTCCCTATGGAGCGTTAAAATCTTCCGGTCTCGCGGTTGGCCTCCCGTGGGAAGAGCCGGGAAACAGCGAGGTGGGACATCTCACTTTGGGCGCGGGGCGCGTTCTCTACCAGCACTGCCAAAAAATAACAATGGCAATTGAAGATAAAACCTTCTTTGGAAATCAAGAATTAAAAAAAGTGTTTCTGCGCGCGAAAGAAACAAAAGGCTCCGTTCATCTAGTGGGACTTCTCTCAAGCGGAACCATAAACGCGAACCTAAAACATCTCTTCGCGCTTATTGAAATGGCAAAACAAGAAGGATGCGAAAATCTCTTCCTTCACCTTATAACGGACGGGAAGGAGGGTCCGCAAAAAGGCTCGCTTGCGGTTTTGCAAGAGCTTCGAAAAAAAATGGAAATGGAAGGCGTCGGCACAATCGCCTCGGTCATGGGAAGATATTACGCGATGGATAGAAGCGAATCATGGGACAGAACGGAAAAAGCCTATCTCTGCCTCACGGGCAACGCGGAAAAAACAGAAAACGCGGAAAAAATAATTCAGGAAACGTGGAATAAAAACCTGACAGACGAATTCATTCCGCCAACCATCACGGGAGAACCTCACCCAATCAAAGAAAATGATTCTGTTATCTTTTTTAACTTTAGAGAAGACAACATACGCGAACTCGTATCCGCGTTTTTAGAAAAAGATTTCAAAAAATTCGCGCGAACCCCGATTCAAAATCTTCAAATAACAACCTTCACCAAATGCCTCGCTTCTCAAAAAGAAGGGGTGGTCTTCCCAAACGAATCGGTAGAAAACGTTCTGGGAAAAGTATTGTCAGACAACGAAAAAATCCAGCTTCGGGTAGCGGAAACGGAAAAGCAGGCTCACATCACCTACTTTTTCAACGGCCTTCAGGAAACGCCGTACAAAGGAGAGGTACGTGTTATTATTCCATCCGTAAAATCAGCCCGCCCAACAGAGCATCCGGAAATGAGAGCCTCCGTGATTACGGATAGAGCCCTCGCCTCCATAAAAGAAGGGGGGTTTGATTTTATTCTCATAAACTACGCGAATCCCGACATGATGGCGCACACCGGAGATTTTGACGCGACTCAAAAAGCGATTGAAACAATAGACGCGGAAATCGGACGCCTCGCGGGAAGCGTCCTGGAGCAAAATCACATCCTTATCATCACATCCGACCACGGAAATTCCGAAGAAGTGCTTGACCAAAAAACCGGAGAAAAAACAACAACGCACAACGCGAATCCGGTGCCTCTATTTCTTGTGGGAAAAGAATTTCAAAAACAAAAAAACGAGGCGGAAACCTACGCCCAAATCCCCGTCATCGGTCTTCTTTCTGATGTCGCTCCAACCATTCTTGAATTATTTGGAATTGAAAAACCGAAAGAAATGACCGGGGAATCGCTTCTTTCTCAACTCACATAAATTGTTTCTTGGTTATTGTATCTTACTTATGAACTTCTTCTCTCGCCTCATCGCGCATCTTCTCGGCAACATGATTGCTCTCTATGCCGCTTCTCACCTAATTCCCGGATTTATTTTCACGGGAGGCAAAAAGGAACTTGCGATGGCCGCGCTCATACTCACCTTAATACACATGTTCGTAAAACCAATAGTAAAGCTGATGTTTATTCCTCTTATCATCCTCACGCTTGGTCTCTTTCTTATTATTATCAACATCGGAACGCTCTATATTCTTGACATTGTAAGTTCCTCGCTTACAATAGAGGGGTACATGGCCCTCCTGTGGGCAACCCTCCTTATAAGCGCGATAAATTTTATCCTTCACCTTACAACAAAAAACATCGGGAAGAAGGCTTAATCAAAAGTTTATTTACTTGTTCTCTAATTCGTTGATATGTTAATTCTCCTTCAAATACTTGTCTCCATCATCCTTATCGCGCTTATTTTAATTCAGGAGCGCTCAAGCGGTCTTTCCGGAATTTTGGGAGGAGGCTTAAATTCGCCCTACCAAACAAGGAGAGGAGTTGAAAAAACAATCTTCATGGCAACAATCGTCTCCGGAACAGCTTTCGCGGTACTCGCTCTCGTAAACCTGCTTTTCTAATAAAAAGGGAGGCGCGGCTCATTTCTTAATGAATCCGAAAACAGTCTATCATACGTGGACAAAACGCGAACGAATCATAGGAGTCGTCTCTTTTGTGGTATTCGTTTTAAGCTCAATTACAAGAACCACGCTCGCGATTAACGAGTGGAGCGTCGCTGTCCCGGTAGCGGGGGGGACGTATAGAGAAGGAGTGGTGGGACAACCGATAGCCATAAATCCGATAATTTCGGCGAATCCGGTGGATGCCGACATAAGTTCGCTTCTCTACGCCAGTCTGGGAAGTATCTCCTCAAACATTGAAAAGAAAAAAGACGAAGTCACCTACACAATAAAAATCAAAGAAGGGCTTGTGTGGTCAAACGGACAACCCCTCACCTCAAACGACATTATTTTTACGATTCAAACCATTCAAAATCCAGAAGCCTCCTCCCCGCTTTACGAAACATGGCGCGGAGCAACCACGGAACGAATAAGCGAACTCCAGGTACAGATTACTCTTTCCTCCCCCTACGCCTTCTTCTTAAATCACATAGAAAACCTCTTCGTCATACCAAAACATATTTATGGAACAATTCCGGCGGCAAATCTCCGTCTCTCCGCCTACAACCTTGAGCCGGTCGGAAGCGGCCCCTATATCTTCAAAAGTTTTTTGAAAAGAAAGGACGGATTCATTTCCGAGTATCGCTTGGAAAGAAACGAAACATATCATGGAGAAAAACCATTCATAAAAAAGTTTTACCTTATATTTTTTGAAAAAGAAGAGGACGCGCTAAAAGCCTTCAAGCTTCGGCAAATTGACGGCTTCGGAACAACAAACCCGGAGAATATTATTGAGGCAAAGAAAACAATTGAAAACGGAGGCGGAATAATTGAGAAAATTCCGATGTCCCGATATTACGCAATCTTCTTTAACCCAAACATAAATGGGATATTAAAACAGCAGAGCGTAAGAACAGCGCTTGATAACGCGATAGATAAAGAAAGAATTACAAAAGAAGTGTTTGGAGAAAATATTGCTTCTCCAGTCTCCGGCCCCTTTATGAACAAAAAAGATTCGGCAGACTACTCTTCGGAAGAAATAAGAAGCTTGCTTGAAAAAGCAAGAGGAAAGGATGAACGAATAGTGATAAATCTCATCGTGCCGCAAATCAGTTTTTTGGAAAAAACGGCAGGAATAATCAAGAAAAACTGGGAAGACGCGGGGGTTGACGAGGTAAACCTTCTCACCCTCCCACTTGACGACCTAATGGAAAATGTGGTAAAAACAAATAACTACGAAGCTCTCCTTTTTGGAAATGTTCTGGACGTCTCGGAAGACATATACCCCTTCTGGCACTCCTCCCAAAGATTCTATCCAGGATTAAACCTCGCGCTTTATAAAAATCAGCGCGCGGATATGTTTATAGAAAAAATTAGGCAGACGGAAAACAAAGAAGAGAGAGAAATATACAAAGAAGAAGCGGAACAAATAATAAACGGGGAGTCTCCCGCGGCTTTTCTCTTTTCTCTCCCCTATCTCTACGTTCACGCGGAAAAACTAAAAGGCTTTGGGGTAAAAAGCGAGCCCTTGTCCTTGCCAAAAGAAAGATTTGGAGAAGTGACCAAATGGCACACTAAAGAAGCAAGAGCGTTAAAAAAACAACAAACATCACCCAGAACGGAAGAGGCTTCATCGGAATAAGTTCCATCAAAAACAAAGCGCGCTGAGATGGCGGAACTGGTATACGCGCTAGCTTCAGGAGCTAGTGGCCGCAAGGCCTTGGGGGTTCGAGTCCCCCTCTCAGCACAAGTAAACAAAAAATTGGCAGAGGGGGACTCGAACGGAACTTTTGCGCCCCGCCTAGCGGGGAGAGAGCAAAAGTCCGTGGCTCCGGAGGAGAAATTTGAGTCCCTTCAAATTTCGGGGGAGGAGGAGTCCCCCTCTCAGCACAAGTAAACAAAAAACACTTTTTTTTAACAGGTCGAATAAGCAAAAACTCAATAATATAATTAACTTAAAAAAACAAAACAACACTAATCATATATGAAAAAAGAACAAAGAAAAAAAGAACCGAGTATAAGAAAAAAAGCGGCAATCCGAAGGCCAGAAAAAGAAAACGAAAAACAAGACGCGCCAAACAATGAAGCGGTGCGCTACGCGTCCTTAGGAGGTCTTGAAGAAATCGGACGAAACATGATGTTCTACGAATATAAAGACGAAATCATCGTCGTAGACATGGGGCTCCAATTTCCGGAAGAAGAAACTCCGGGCATAGACTTCATTATTCCGGATGTAACATATCTGGAAAGAAAAAAGGCAAGCGTAAAAGCGCTTATCATAACTCACGCTCACTACGACCACATCGGAGGACTCCCTTATTTGATGAACAAAATAGGAAACCCTCTGGTTTATACAACCAGTCTCACGAAAGAAATCGTACAAAGAAGACAGGAAGAAGTGCCGAATGCCGCGCGCCTAGTTTTTAAAATAGTAAAAGCCGGCGACACGGTAGATATGAGCGCTCATTTCAGCGCGGAATTCTTCAGTGTTCAGCACAACATTCCCGACACCATTGGAACAATCCTAAAAACTCCCGTTGGAAATATGCTTCACCCGGGAGAATACAAGCTGGACCGCAACGAGAAGGGAGAGTCAAATTCACTGGAGTTCTTCAAAAAAATCGGAAAGAGGGGTGTCCATGCCTTCTTTCAAGATTCCACGGGCGCGACAAGACCGGGATACTCGGTGCCGGAACAAATCGTCCGCGCGAACCTTGAAGACCTCTTCAAACAGGCAAAGGGAAGAATCGTAGTCGGCACCTTCTCCTCTCTTCTTGACCGCCTCTACGAAATTATCAAAATCGCCGAAAAAATGGGAAAGGTAGTTGCCACCTCCGGCTTCTCAATGAAAACAAACATTCAAATTTCCCAAAATCTTGGCTACATGAAAATCGGGAAGGGTGTCATGATAAATCTTGAAGAAATCAATCACTATCCCGACAATAAAGTTCTTATTCTCTGCACCGGCGCCCAGGGAGAAGCGGACGCGAGCCTAATGAGAATCGCGAACGGAGAACATCGGCAAATCCGAACAAAACCGGGAGACACCTTTGTTTTCTCCTCATCTATCATTCCCGGAAACGAACGAAGCGTGCAATTCTTAAAAGACAATCTCGCTCGTCAGGGAGCAATTGTTCATACGTCCGAAACCATAGACATCCACTCCTCGGGACACGCCCCCCAGGAAGAAATAAAAGAGGTAATAAAAGCCGTAAAGCCGAAATTCTACATCCCCATCCACGGATATTACTTCATGCGCGCGACAAACGCCGACCTCGCGGTTCAGATGGGAATGAAAAAAGAAAACACAATCATCATAGATAACGGCGAGGTAATTGAGTTCACAAAAGACAGGGCGCTTATAACAGGAGAGACCGTCCCCTGCTCAAATATCTTTGTGGACGGCTTGGGAGTGGGAGATATTGGAGAAGTGGTGCTTCGCGACCGCCGCACGCTCGCGCAAGAAGGAATGATTGTGGTGATCACAACTTTGGACAGAAAAACCGGCAAGGTTTTAAAAAACCCCGACATCATCTCGCGCGGCTTCATCTACCTTAAAGAAAACAAGGAACTGCTGGACGAAATCAGAAGACGCATTCGGGGTATCGTGGGCCGTATTCCCCACTATCAAGACGTGGATTCCGATTACATAAAAAGCATTATCAAAGACCAAATTGGAGAATTCTTGTATACTAAAACCAAACGCAGACCAATGGTTCTCCCCGTTCTCATTGAACTCTAAATTTCAATAAACGGAAGGTTCTAAGCCCTAATCTCTAAATCCTAAACAATTTCAAAATTCAAATGTAAAAAATGTTTTTGGATTTTGTCCGTCAGCTGACGGATTGAGATTGTTTAGAGATTAGAAATTAGAGATTAAAAAATGATGAAACCAATATTAGTAA
>MFKK01000007.1 GCA_001781035.1 Candidatus Jorgensenbacteria bacterium RIFCSPLOWO2_01_FULL_45_25b
CGCCCTTCTGTTGGTGTTATTGGAGGGAAGCAGGCGCATGCATTACTTTCTCAAATTAGAATTATTGACGCAAAACGTTTAGTTAGAAAATTGGGGTATTTAGATAAAGAAATTTTTGAACAAATACGAAAAACCATCAAAGACATGCTTTGACGGCTTTTCCAGTTTGCCCCTTGCGGGGCGAGGCCGAAGCCACTTGTATTTGTATTATAGCATATGTCTCAAAAATTTGTCCACTTGCATACGCATAGTCACTATTCCCTTTTAGACGGGCTCTCAAAGATTGATGACCTTATCGGGCGGGCGAAGGAGCTTGATATGCCCGCTATCGCGCTTACCGACCACGGAAATCTTTATGGCGCAGTTGAGTTTTATAAGAAGGCTTTGAAGGCGGGAATTAAGCCGATATTAGGATGCGAGTTTTATGTAACACCTACCTCGCGATTTAACAAACAGCCGAGAGTTGATGAGATACGGCATCATTTAGTTCTTCTCGCGAAGAATGAAGACGGATGGAAAAACCTTCTTCAGCTTGTTACGAAATCAAACCTTGAGGGATTTTATTATAAGCCCCGCATTGATAAGGAGCTTCTTGCGCTTCATAAGGATGGGCTTATTTGCCTTTCTGGATGTTTTTCGGGCGAGATTTCCAAGCTTATTTCTTTGGGGAAGACGGACGAGGCGGAGAAGGCTGTCGTGTGGTACAAGGAGCTATTTCAAGAGGATTATTATCTTGAGATTCAGCCTCACGCCCCCGAGATTCATCAAACGATTATCGGGTTTTCGCGGAAGCTCTCCGTTCCTCTTGTCGCGACACAGGATGTTCATTACGTACGAAAGGAAGATAAGGAGGCGCATGAGATTCTTCTCGCGATTCAGACGAACGCGAAGATAGATGATGAAAAGCGGTTTAGCATGAAAGGATGCGAGGTGTATATTACCTCTTCCGAGGAGATGAGCGAGTTTTTTTCCGAGGTTCCGGAGGCAATTTCAAACACCCTGAAGATTGCCGAGGCGTGCAACGTTAAACTTCAGCTTGGCGTTACTCGTTTGCCGAAGTTTCCGATACCCGATGGAATGACGAGTATGGAATATCTCAAAACATTGGTTGAGGAGAGAGTTTCGGAGCGTTTTTCGGAAACTACTTCGCAGATTTCCGAACGACTTTCCATAGAAATTTCTCTTATTGAGAAGACCGGGTTCGCCGATTACTTTTTAATTGTTCAGGATTTTATCCGCTGGGCGAGACTTCACGGGATTATCGTAGGCCCTGGAAGAGGCTCGGCGGCGGGCAGTTTGGTTTCATACGTTTTAGGGATTACGAGCATTGACCCTTTGCAGTATGACCTTCTTTTTGAGCGGTTTTTGAATTCCCAGCGCATTGAGATGCCTGATATTGATATTGATTTTACCGATATTCGGCGAGATGAGGTCATCGCGTATGTTCGGGAAAAGTATGGCAACGACCGCGTGGCGCAGATTATTACGTTTGGAACGATGATGGCAAAGGCGGCGATTCGGGATACGGGGCGCGCGCTTGGCTTGCCATACGCCTTTTGCGACCAGATTGCAAAGTTTATTCCCTTCAATTCTTCCCTGCAGGAGGCGGTAGATTCCGTAACGGAACTGAAGAAGATGATTGAGGAAAACACAAACGCGAAGAAGCTTATAGATTTGGCGCTTCGGCTTGAGGGAACCGTGCGGCACGCTTCGGTGCATGCCTGCGGAGTTATTATTGCCGCGGAACCTTTGGTTTTGGTTTGTCCCCTGCAATACGCTCCCCAAGGGGAAAAAACCATCCTTACCCAGTTTGAGATGCATAGCGCCGTGGATGTGGGGCTTTTGAAGATGGATTTTTTGGGATTAAAAAACCTTACGATTATTGAAAAAACGATTCGCCTTGTAAAAGATATTCACGGGGTTTCCATTGATATTTCGCAACTTCCGCTGGACGACAAAAAAACCTTTCAGCTTTTTCGGAACGCGGATACGACGGGCGTGTTTCAGCTGGAATCTTCCGGCATGAAGCGGTATTTGAAAGAACTGAAACCGACGGAGCTTGAGGATATTATCGCCATGATCGCGCTTTACCGTCCGGGGCCGATGGAACTTATTCCAAGCTATATCGCCCGCAAGCATGGGAAGGAGAAGGTGGAGTATTTGCATCCAAAACTTGAACCTGTTTTGCAAAAAACATACGGCGTGGGGATTTATCAGGAACAGATGATGCGTATTGCCCGCGACCTTGCCGGATTCACGCTCGCGGAGGCGGATACGCTTCGCAAGGCGATTGGAAAAAAGATTAAGGAGCTTTTAGACGAGCAGAGAGAGAAAATTGTAAGGGGCATGATTGCGAATGGGATTGAGGAGAAGACGGCGAAGCAGATTTGGGAACTCTTTCCGCCTTTCGCGCGATATGGGTTTAATAGAAGCCATGCCGCCGCCTATGCCATGATCAGTTATCAGACCGCGTATTTGAAGGCGCAGTATCCCGTTGAATTTATGGCAAGCCTGCTTAATGTTTCGGGCGGAGACGTTGAGCGAATCAATTTTTTAATCGGCGAGGCGCGGCATCTCGGAATACGAGTTCTTCCGCCGGATACGAATCAGAGCTTTGAGGATTTTTCGGTTGATACATCGGCTGACTTCCCCACTATCAGATTTGGCTTGTTTGCCGTGAAAAATTTGGGAGCGACTATCGTGAAAGAAATTATTGAGGAGCGAAAGCGGGGCGGGCCGTATTCCGATTTAGCTGATTTTCTTTCCCGTATTCAGCATAAGGATATGAACAAAAAGTCTCTTGAGAGCTTGGTTAAGTGCGGAGCGTTTGATTCCTTTGGCGTGAGTCGAGGGGAGCTTATCATAAATCTTGAGGAGCTTTTGCGTTTTAATCAGGCCGTGAAACAGCTCTCATCAAACGGGCAGAGCGGGCTTTTTGGAAAAACGATTCCGAAATCATCCCTCCGTCTGAAGGAGGGCAAACCGGTAGAGCAGAGTATTATGCTCGCGTGGGAGAAGGAGTTGCTTGGCTTGTATATTACCGACCATCCTTTTCACGCTTATTTGGAGCATCCGAAGGTTAAGAAATTTTCAGTACCGATTAAACAGCTTCGGGAAGAGGCGCCTAAAGGAAGGACGAGACTTGTTATCGCGGGCATTATTTCCACAATTAAAAAGATTTCCACGAAGAATGGCGACCCTATGCTTTTTGTTACGCTTGAGGACCATACCGATTCTTTGGAGATGCTTGTGTTCGCGAGCGTTTTGGGAGAGACCGGCTCGCTTTGGGAGGAGGGCAGGGCGATTATTACACGCGGGCGAATGTCGGCGAAGAACGGAGAGTCAAAATTTGTGGTGGATGAGGCGTATGAATTGAGAATTGCGACAAGTTGAAAGTTGTAAGATTAAAGTTGTGAGTTACGAAAATAAAAAAACTCGTGTCTTTGTGGAAGACACGAGAGTTGGCAGTGCCAACTTTGGACGAATGACATAGGATTCCTTAGCTGCAGATCCTTATTTCATAGGCGCTCCTTTCGTGAGGGCGATTGAGCTCCTTGAGCTTTTCAAGGAGGCTATCAATCGCCAACTCGTAGTTTTGCCCAACACCGACCTCAAGAAGATTTTCAGTTCTTGCTTCCCAGCGGAGGTTGGGGTTACGAACTTGGGTTACCACAATCAGTGGTTTCAAAGTACCCCACCTCCTTTCTAAAGTTAAAAATACTTTGTATAATCCTTTCATGTC
The DNA here is from genome assembly GCA_001781035.1 of Candidatus Jorgensenbacteria bacterium RIFCSPLOWO2_01_FULL_45_25b. Classification (GTDB taxonomy): domain Bacteria; phylum Patescibacteriota; class Minisyncoccia; order UBA6257; family GWB1-50-10; genus 01-FULL-45-25b. The sequence goes on from MFKK01000007.1 coordinate 3,743, forward strand.
AAACGCCGAACAACATGACCACAAGATTTTGGGGCGGGAGTTGGATTTATTTGTCTTCTCCGATTTGGTCGGAAGCGGACTGCCTCTTTTTACGCCCAAGGGAACTATTATTCGCAATTTGCTTGACGAGTATGTTTGGGAACTTAGAAAAAACTATGGATATGAGAGGGTAGAAATTCCCCATATTACGAAAAAGGAACTTTATCAGAAGTCGGGTCATTGGGATAAGTTTAAGGATGAGCTTTTTAGAATTAAAACTCGCGAGGGGCATGAGTTTGCCCTAAAGCCGATGAACTGCCCGCATCACACGCAGATTTATGCCCGCAAACCGTGGAGTTACCGAGAGATGCCGCAGAGATATGCCAATTCCACGATGTGCTACCGCGATGAACAGACGGGCGAATTAGGAGGAATATCAAGAACGAGAGCGTTTACCCAAGATGATGCCCATGTTTTTTGCAGGATGACGCAGACCAAGGAGGAGTTTTTGAAAATTTGGGATATTGTTCACGAGTTTTATAAAACGTTTGGGTTTACATTAAAGACGCGCCTTTCATTGTATGACCCCAAGGAGGCAAAAAAATATCTTGGCGATAAGGATGTTTGGGCCGTGGCGGAGGGGATTCTTCGGGAAATTGTTGAGGAGAAGAAGGCTGATTACTTTGAGAGTATTGGAGAGGCGGCTTTTTATGGGCCGAAGCTGGACTTTATTACAAAGGATTCTTTGGGACGCGACTGGCAGGTAGCGACAATTCAACTTGATATGAATATGCCGGAGCGGTTTGACCTTTCGTGTGTTTCCGAGAACGGAAAGCCAGAGAGAATCGTGATGATACACGCCGCGATTATGGGTTCTATTGAGAGGTTTATGTCTGTTTTAATTGAGCACTATGCCGGAGCCTTTCCTCTCTGGCTCTCTCCCGTTCAGGTCGCGGTATTACCTATTGGCGAGGGGCATCAGGCATACGCGCGGGAGGTTATGAAGAAGTTGGTGGCGGAAGGAATTCGCGCGGAACTTGAAGATTCTAACGAAACTTTGGGGAAGCGTATTCGCGAAGCGGAAACTCAAAAGGTTCCTTATATCGCGGTTATGGGAGACAAGGAGGTATCCTTAAACACTCTTGCTGTAAGAAAAAGAGGCGCGGGCGATACGGGAGCGACATCGGCGGAAGATTTCTCACAACTTATCAAAAAAGAGATTCAGAGCAAATTGGGCTGATCCTGTCGGTGTTGACTTTAGATGAGATTTTAGTGTTAGATGTTTGTGGTGTCCCCTTTGAAGAGGTTGTAGTTTCAACGCGAGACCGTGGAAACTACAGCGAGTACCCTTTCTCTGTTTTTTGAGAGAGGGTATTTTTTTACCTCGTTAGAAGCTCAAAGTTAAATTGTGTTAATAAGATAAAATGATTTCAACAAAGAACAGCCTTGGGGCTTCTAACGGGGTAAAAAAAAATAAGATTGTTGTTGTTTTAGGGCCGACGGCGTCGGGGAAGAGCGAGCTCGCAATACGGTTGGCTAAATGTTTCAGCGGTGAGATTGTTTCGGCAGATTCTAGACAAGTTTATCGGGGAATGACTATTGGCACCGCAAAATCTTCTAAAAAAGACCTAGGGATGATTCGGCATCATCTGGTTGATATTAAGAATCCAAACCAGAACTATACGATTTCGCAATACAAAAAAGATTCCCTGCGAGCTATTTGTGGCATTATTAAAAAAGGCAAGTTGCCTATTCTCGCGGGAGGAACGGGACTTTATATTGACGTTCTTACCAAGAATCTTGAAATTCCAAATGTACAACCAAACGCAAAACTTAGAAAAAAGCTTGAGGAGGAGCTCGCGAGAGACGGCTTAAAAGCTTTGTATGAAAAACTCGTAACGCTTGACCCCGAGGCCGCTTATATCGTTGACCACCACAATCCTCGCCGAGTTATTCGGGCTTTAGAGATTGTTCTTCAGACAAATAAGCCCCTCTCCGCCCAGAGAAAGAAAGGAGAGGAGCCTTTTGATTCTTTATTTATCGGCATTTCTCTCCCCTCTTTGGAATTAAAGGAAAGGATTTTTAGGAGGGTTGATATGATGATACAAGACGGGTTAGTAGAAGAAGTTGAAGCGCTTGTAAAGAAGTATGGACCAAACCAAACTGCCTTTGACGCAATCGGTTATCGAGAAATTATACGTTATTCGCAGGACGCCACTTCTCTTGATACGGCTATTCAAATAATAAAGAGGAATACGTGGCATTACGCGAAGCGACAGATGACATGGTTTAAGAGAGATGCGAACACAAATTGGGTATCTGATTATGCCGAAGCGGAAAAGTTGGTGAGGGAGTTTTTGCGACCCCCATCGCACTCTTTCTTACTCGAGTGCTCCGCCGACAACAAACCCAAATGCCTCAAACTTTAACGTACGTTAAAGTTTGAGGCATTCTGGAACTGGAATATAGAATTTAGAGTATGGAACTACTGCGTTGAGACTTAGAAATTGAAAAATTCTAATGTTTGGAGGTCTAACCTCCAAACATTGATTTTTGGGAGTTCGGCTTCCAAATTTTTGTTTCTCCCATTGCTTGAGATGTTAAAAAAGTTTGAGGGAGTCCGTCGTAAGCTAGGACTCCCTCGCATGTTACTTCCGTCGTGGCGTTCCACGCCGACGGAAATACTTCCGAACGCTGAACTTGGGAAGGAGGAATTCTACCTCCCCATTCTGTGTTTGGCGGGTTTCGGACTGAAACCGAAACCCGAGATTCTGGAGACGTCCCATTTCTTGTGGCGGAATCAGTTCCGCCTCAATGGGATGCCTCATGAAAAGTGCGACAATTCCGTTCATTCCCCTCTCCTTTCAGGGAACGAGGGAAGACTATCGCACCCGTAGGATACTGTGTATTGTATATCATATTTTCTATTTTTTGTCAATTTTTTCGTAATATCCCAATAGCTTGGAATCACCTGTTGCGGGTAGAATCCAAGCTATTGGTTAGAAGACGTTTTTTTGTTATGGTTTTGTAAAACTTTGAAGGAGGATTATTCAATCCTCCTTCCCCCCGAATCAACTAGCTCGATACTTTCTGACCGAGCTGTTATCTCAAGTTCCACCTCTTCTTTCTTATTTTACACTTACGTCAAGCCAATTCCTGTTTCAATGTTTGCTGAATAAGCTCGGGGTTTCCCCGCCCTTTTAGTTTTTTCATGGTCTGGCCGACCAGAAACTTTAAAGAATTTTCGTTGCCTTTTTTGTAATCCCCTGTTGCTTTTGGGTTTTCGGAGATACTTTCTTTCACTGCCACTCTTACGGATTCTTCGTCCGATACTTGACTCATATCCATTCTTTTTATTATGGCGCGAGGATCTTCGCCTGATGCCTGCATTTCAACAATAATATCCTTTGCCATTCGCGAGGTAAGATCGCCGTTGGAAATTAAGACGATGAGGTCGGCAAAATTTTCAGGTGTTATGTTAAGGTCATCCCAGCCGATGTTTTCGTTTTTCATGAGACCAAAAAGGTCGCTCGTGAAATAGTTGAATAACAGTTGAACATTGGAAGTTGGAAGTTCGGATTTTAGTTCGGATACTGCTTCCTCAAAGAAGCGCGCCGACTCCGGGTCGTTTATCAGCACATCCGATTGTTTTTCGGATAGATTGAATTCTTCCGCGAATCTTCGTCTCTTATGTTCGGGAAGTTCCGGCAGGTGGCGTTTTAGATCTTCAATGTTTATGAGGTCGGACTTCGTGAGATTGAGATTGGGAAGGTCGGGTTCCGGGAAGTAGCGATAGTCGTGCGCTTCTTCTTTTATTCTTTGCGATTCCGTTTGTTTTTTAAACTCATTCCATCCTCTTGTTTCGGGGATAATCTTCTCTCCTTTTTCCAAACGCTCTTCCTGACGTTTTAGTTCATATTCTATCGCTTCTCCAACCGCTTTGAATGAGTTGATATTTTTTACCTCTACTTTTGTCCCCAGGACCGCTGATTTACGCGGACTTCTGTTTGACGCGGATAAACGCGGACACGGAGCGATTGAGACGTTTGCCTCAATTCGCATATTTCCCTTCTCCATATCGGCGTTTGAGATTCGCAAGTAGCGAAGAATAAGGCGCAGTTCCTTTGCGAACGCCATCGCCTCCTCCCCATTTTTGATTTCTGGTTCGGTAACAAGCTCAAGAAGCGGTACCCCCGCGCGATTGAAATCTACCAATGAGCTTTTAACTTTTAGCTGATAGCTTTCAGAACTTTCTGCGTGCGCGAGCCTCGCCGTATCTTCTTCCAGATGGATTCTTCGGAGACTGATTCCTTTTAAACTTCCTCCGCTTACAAGCGGAAGGTCGTATTGTGAAATTTGGTATCCCTTTGGAAGATCGGGATAAAAGTAGCTTTTTCGGTCAAAGCGGGAGTTTTTTGCTATGTCGCCGTTTAACGCCAAACCGAGTTTTATCGTTTCTTCCACCGCTTTTTTGTTTATGGTCGGAAGCGCTCCCGGATGAGCGAGGCAGATGGGGCAAACATTTTTGTTTGGCTTTTTTTCATCCGGGTCGTTCAGGCATGAGCAGAACATTTTTCTTTTCGTGTTCAACTCAATGTGAATTTCCAGGCCGATGGTTGGAAGATACATAATTTTTAATTTCTAATATCTAATTTCTAAACAATATCAAATCGGGGTAAGTAAATTCAGCGAATATATTTATTTAAGATATTTATGATTTCTTGATGGATTTCTTGGATGGGTCGTTCGCCGTTTATGATTTCTATACTTTCAAATTCTTTGGCGAGTAAGTTGTATTCTTTTCGTATTTTTTCCAGCTTTTCTTTTTCCTCAAAAAATTCTTTTTTTTCTCCGCGTTTTTCCATTTTTTCCATTCCCCACGCGGGAGATACATCTATCATAAAGGTTTTAGTTGGAAGAATAAAATTTTCGTTTATCTGAATTAAAAATTGTTTTTCGCACTCCTGCAGTCCGTAGGCGAGGGAAGAGAAGACGTAGCGGTCGCTTATGACTGTTTTTCCGCTTTCCAGGGCGGGAATGACGCTGTTTTTCAGATGAGCGCGCCTGTCTTCCGCGAAAAGAATTTGAAGTTCTTTTGTGGAAATCATCAGCTCTTTTCGCAATACTTTTCTTATTTTTTCACTTTCTGGTGTTTCTTTTGTCGGTTCTTTTGTGAGAAGAACCTCCACGCCTTTTTGTCGGAGATATTCCGCGAGCATGTTTGCCTGCGTTGTTTTTCCCGAGCCGTCTATTCCCTCAAAAACGAAGAAAGAGGCGTTATGTTTTGTTTCTAAAGCCACTTCACCCTTGAGGTTTTTGAATATCATATAAATCTCTCCGAATAACGAATTTGTACGAATAAACGAATCATATCCGAATCTACGAATCTACAAATTTACTCCTGTACAAAGTGTTTACTTAGACGGGGGCCGGTTTGGTTCGCGTAGTGCGACCCAAGCTCTTCCTCGCCGTATACGATGTCCGGCATTTCGCACAATTCTTCAAAAACAACCTTACAGATAGGCTGTTTATTGGAAAGGACAATGCTGTTTTCAAACGGGCGAACCTCAAGAACGATGGATTGCCCGTTTATTCTTCCTTCTTTTCCGTATCCGAAGCCCGGGTCAATGAATCCCGCGTAGTGAGACCGGTACTCTCCGCTTCGCACGTCCATTGGCGCGATTTCCGCCGCGTATGTCGGAGGCACGCGTATTTTTTCTCTGGTGTGGAGAATATAAAAGTCTCCTTTTCTTAACGTAACCGTTTTTTGGGGAGATTTATGTATCGGCGCGAAGAAATCTTCCGGTTTGTATAATTTCTTTTTTGAAAAATCAATATATTTTTGCGTTCCCTCGCATCTCCATCCAACAAGGTCATACCTCAAATCTACCGTCATAATTACGCTTCCATCCTCGTCGTTTATTTTCATCTCCTTATAATCTATCGGCGTTTCATCAAAATAGAGAGGGTTGTGTTTTCGGTAAAAATTTTCAAGTACGTTTTGATTTTTAATTCTTGTGTCGGAGTAGAAAAGGCGAAGCTGTAGAAGCGTATCTCCCGGCTGTATTTTTACCCGAAATGATTTGGGTTCCACGATTGCCCACAGTTCTCCTTTGTAGCCGTAATGCCCTGCCGCGTCAAAACGGGCGACATAATCCGCGAGCATTGAAACCTTGAGGTCAATTCTGCCCACCGAGCTTTTCGGGTTAGAATATCCATACACACTATCCGGCAAATTCAGCTGTTCTTTTAGTTTTACAAGATAGAGCGTGTTGATTTCCAAGGGATATTCAAAGGTATAGGCTTCGGCTCCTATTTCTTTCGCGACATCTTCCACGCGCTCTTCCGGTTTTGGAAGGAAGATGTGCGGGAGGCGATAAATTTTTCCGCCAACCGTGAGGTCAAGACTTGCTGGCTGAACATTATTTTCATTTCCGTTTACGATTCCGCCGTCGCGGATAAGCGTTCGTATGTCTTGAGACGGAAGAGTTCCCTGTTTTTCCATGTAAGTAAGGATACTGAATTTGAACGAAGGACTCAAGGCTTTGGATAAGGATTAATGACTAACGATTAAGGATTAGGAGTTGGGGGATTAAAAAAACTTACATGAGATATGGAAAATGAGACGTGAGAAAATATTTGAACATCTGACGTCCAAATATTAACTTTTGGGAGTTCGGCTTCTAAATTTTATATGATGCGCAAAAAAAACAGTCTCATAATAGTGAAACTGTTTTTGTTTTTTTTTTCTAACTTTCTAATTGGTCACCTCTATCCCCATTGAGCGGGCTGTGCCTTCTATGATGCGCATGGCGCCCTCAATGTTTTTCGCGTTTAAGTCTGTCATTTTCTTTTCCGCTATCTGCCGTATATCGTTTCGCGTTACTTTTCCCACTTTTTTCTTCAATATATCTCCCGATCCTTTTTCCACACCCGCCGCTTTTCGGAGCAGGTCGGAAGCGGGAGAAGTTTTCAGAGTAAATTCAAATGTTCTATCTTCGTATATTTTGATTTCAGCCGGAATGATATTGCCGCGCATTTCTTTTGTCGCTTCGTTAAATTGCGCGCAAAACTGCTGGATGTTTACTCCATGCTGACCGAGAGCCGGGCCGATTGGAGGCGCGGGATTTGCCGCGCCTGCCGGAATCTGAAGTTTTAAAATTGTTTTGAGCGGTTTAGCCATATTTTTTATATTTTTTGGACTTGCAATGAGTCAAGCTCTATCAATGTATCTCTCCCGAAGACGGGAATGAGGACTTTTACTTTGCCGCGTTCGGTGTCTATTTCCGCGACCCTCCCCTCACTATCTTTGAATGGGCCGTCTGATATGCGCACCACTTCGCTTACTTTCAAATCCACATTGAAGGTTGGTTCCTTCTCGCCCATTCTTTTCATCAGGTCTTCAACTTCCGCCTGCGAAAGGGGGGTTGGGCTCGCGGCATTCGTGCCAACGAATCCTGTTACGCGCGGGGTGTTTCGCACCACGTACCACGAATCATTATCCAGCACCATATCAACCAAGATATATCCGGGATAGATTTTTTCTTCCTGTTTGTAACGTTTTCCGTTTTTTACCTTAATCTTTGATTCTTTCGGCACAACGACATTAAAAATTTTATCCGTCATTAAAAGAGACTCAACGCGCTGTTTTAAGTACCGAGCGACGGCATCTTCGTATCCCGAATAGGTATGTATCGCGTACCAGCGACGATCCTCTTTTTGATTCACCATATATTTAGCGATTTACCACCTGTTCCAGTATTTTTAGAAAGACCACGTCAAGCGCTCCTAAAAATGCCGAAACAAGAAGAGAGAAGATGATTACGAAGACGGTAAGCTTTATCGTCTCTTTCCTGGAGGGCCAGTTTACTTTTTTTAGTTCCTGTTTTGATTCCTCCAAGAATGAGCTTAGTTTGTTTTTTTGTTCGGACATGTGAAAAAAACGTTGGGGTTATGGTATTAGAAATAGGCGTTTCTGTCAATAGACCTATTGCGTAAAAATCGTTCTACTGCAATTCCAAAATCATGGCTACAACTTGTCAAAAAAAGTTCACAAGATACGCTGTATATTCCTCACTT
>MFKK01000008.1 GCA_001781035.1 Candidatus Jorgensenbacteria bacterium RIFCSPLOWO2_01_FULL_45_25b
TAAAGAAAATTGCAAATGCGGGCGTAATGGGTCGCGGGCATACCCCGAAGCGTTCTATTCCGGGAGAAAAAATCTCTATCCGTTATGAAGTGCCAAATTTGGACATTGTTTTGCACCCGAAAAAGAAAAGAGGAGAAGGATTTAAGAAGGCTTACACTGATTTTTCGGATAAATATCTAAAAACAAAAATGCTCGCTGTATTTCCAAACGGATTTGTTGTTTTTACATCACATATTTTTGAGCAAAAGAAAAAAGAGATAGATCAAGTCTCAAAATAATTTTGGAATAATTCTGGCACTTTCTATCATTTTTTCTGCCATTCGAACATAGTCTGGATTTATTTCAAAACCTATATAAGATTGCCCTAATTCTTTTGCGGCAACACATTCCGAGCCGGTGCCAACAAACGGCACTAGGACAACGCCATCTTTTTTAGGTGTAGCCGATTTAATCAATTTTCTAGAAAGCTCAAGTGGTTTTTGTGTAGGGTGCTTCATAATTTCATGCCCATTATGTTTTTGTAATTGTCGTGGTTCAAAAACATCGTCGCAGGTTTTACACAAAAACCACCTCTCAATCATTCCTGCTCCGCCAGCTAAAGCCGCGATTTTTATAACATCTCTCGGTAGTGCGCCGCCTTCGTGGGCTTTATAGACGGTTTCCAGTCCACTTTTGCTAAATCTGCCAATAGTTCCCCTTCTTACTTTTCCAGCTGCTCCGTTTAAAAATCCTTCTGTGTACGGTTCTCTGACAGCATCTTTATTAAAAATCGGTTTGTCTTTCCATGCACATATAATTGCTTCATGGCTTCTCTGCCAAAAGTTAAGAGAAGCAACATTTTTGTTTGTGTAATGCCAAATTAACCAACGTTTATTTATGGGAATTTCAACGGATAAATATGCTAATATCTCGCTAAATCCATAAATAAATATTGTTCCTGTTGGCTTCATTATTCGTACGCTTTCATTGATCCATTCTTTACACCACGCCACATATTCGCTTAATTCTCTTTTATCAATATTATTTCCAAAATCTTTGCCGATATTATATGGAGGATCTATAACAATAACATCACAACTTTCGTTTGGAAGTTTTTTAAGCTCTACTACCGCATCGCCTAAAATAATTTTATTCAGCGGCAAAGATTTTGTTTTCTTTACTGTAGAGGTAGTAATTTTTTCTGCCTGTAATTCTTCTTCGTTTTGAATAACATCAACGACAATGCCCTGAATTTTTATATCTCGGTCTTTTCTAATAATTATCGGCTTATAGCTTGAATTGGCGGGCTGTAATCTGATTTGTGATCGTTCTTGATAGAACTTTTTTAGTGTTGCTTCATAGTTATCTATCAAGGCGACTACTTGTTGACCATTTTCCGCAGCCTCTTGCTGTTTTACTAAAACAACATCGCCGTCCTTGATATTTTCATCAATCATACTATTCCCACTTACTCGCAAAGCATAAACATCACCACTCTTAGGCAATTTTGTTTTTGGCACGGCTATAAATTCATGCTGACGGATTGCCTCAATCGGTTCTCCTGCGGCAATAGTTCCCAAAAGAGGAATTTTTACTAAACTAGAAATTGAGTTAGAGATTTGAATTCCTCTTGCTCGACCATGAGCTTTTTCTAAGTATCCTTTTTGTTGAAGCGTCGTGAGGTGTTCGTGTGTAGTTGATGGAGAAATTTTAAATCGGTGAGCGATTTCACGCTCCGTTGGCGCAATGCCTTTTTTTGATATTATCTTATTGATATAATCCTTAAGTTGTTTTTGTCGGGGAGTTAGCATATAAATATTATAACACTTATACCCGAGCAAAACCCGAGCAGTTATCCACAGTAATGATTTGTTTACCCGCCGAAAAAAATTTTCAGCTCAGGCGAGGGCGCGGCGGAAAGGGGGGGGTGGGGGAGGAAATTTTTTGCCACACTCGCGTGGCTTGTTCTTTTTCTTTTCCTGGTTGTAATTTTTATACTGCTTCAACGAGTTTAATTTCATCCACAGACGGGAGTATTTCTTTTTTGGTATGATTAGTGGGATGGATTCGGGATTGTTTGATCTTGGCATTGTTTTTGTTCTCGCGGCGGCATTAGGGATCGGAGCCAGGCTTTTGAAACAGCCACTTATTTTGGCTTATCTCGCGGCGGGAGCTTTAATTGCTTATTTCAACGTCTTTCATATTGGAGAGAAGGATGTGTTTCTGGTTTTTTCAAAACTGGGAGTTATGTTTCTTCTTTTCCTTATCGGGCTTGAGATTAACTATTCGGCTTTGCGGGTGATTGGAAGGGTCTCTCTCATACTCGGTCTTTCGCAGATTGTTATTACCGCTGGTTTGGGATATCTCATCGCGTATTTTTTCGGGTTCGCTTTTCTTCCCGCGCTTTATATCGCAATCGCGCTCGCCTTTTCAAGCACTATTATTGTTTTGAAACTGCTTTCGGAGAAAAGGGAGGAGCATAGCTTGTACGGGCGCATCAGTATCGGATTTCTTTTGGTTCAGGATTTTGTCGCGATTTTGCTTTTAGTTGTTCTTGCCGGCGCGCAACAATCCGGCGGTTTTTCTTTTTGGAGAATGCTTCTTACGATTATTGAGGGGGCGGCGCTTTTTAGCGCGATGCTTTTTTTAGGAAGGAGAGTGTTTCCCGCGCTTTTTAACGTCATCGCGCGATCGCACGAGCTTTTGTTTTTGGTCAGTTTGGCGTGGATGTTTCTTATGGTTTCTTTTGTGCAGAGGCTTGGGTTTTCAATTGAGATAGGTGGTTTTCTCGCGGGACTCGCGCTTGCTAATTCTTCGGAGAATTTTCAGATCGCGGGGAGGGTGCGTCCGCTTCGAGACTTCTTTATTCTCGTGTTTTTTGTGATTCTAGGCTCTTCTCTTTTGGCCGCGAATATATCGGGCATTATTCTGCCTGTTGTCGTTTTTTCGCTTTTTGTTCTTGTTGGCAACCCCCTTATCGTGCTTATCATCATGGCAATTCTGGGGTATCGGAAGAGGACGAGTTTTTTTACCGGACTCACGGTCGCGCAGATTTCGGAGTTTAGTTTGATTTTAATCGCTTTGGGGTTGCAGATGGGGCATATTGACGAGCGGGTTTCCGCGCTTGTTACCGCGGTTGCCGTTATCACCATTACTCTTTCCACCTATCTTATGTTGTATGCCGACAAATTTTTCTTGTATCTTTTGCCGTTTCTCTCGTTTTTTGAGAGAAAGCGGCTTACGGAAAAGGACGCTCCCGGCGGAATTTCAAAAAGCGTTGTATTGGTTGGATGCCATCGGATTGGACAGAGTATCGCGTTTAGCTTGCCCAAAGAGGAACTTTTGGTTGTTGATTTTGACCCCGATATCGCTCATGAGATGAAGAAGCACGGATTTGATTATCTCATGGGCGATATTTCCGATCCCGAGACGTTTGACAGAATTGATATGACGGACGTTTGTTTGTTTATTTCTACCAGCCCCAATTTGGAAGATAATCTCGCGATCCTTTCTTTTTTTCGGAGTTTTTCTTCGCGTCCCCGTACGGTTCTTCGCGCCGAGAGCGAGGAGGACGCGGAGGTTTTGTATAAAGAGGGGGCGGATTATGTTATATTGCCGCACTTTACCGCCGGGCAGTATTTTGGGAAGACCATTCTTGTTGACCCCGAAATGAAGATTTTAGACCAGTTGCGGGAGCGGGACCTGGCGCTCTTGAGACGGGTGCGAGCCGGCACTTCCTGATGCTTACGTTTTCCTTTTTCGGTTTTGGAATGTCCGAATATGGTATAATTAGAGGGTAGTGTTCTACACAAGAAACTTTATAAAAGGTCGGGCTGTATATTATTTCTTTAATCTCGTTTTCTGATATATGGTAGAAAGTTGGATTCAGGTTGTTGTTGATTCTTTGTATAACCTTTGGATTGGAGCGATGGGAGTCGTCGGTAGCATTATCGGCGCCCTCGTCGTTTTTATCATCGGTCTTATCGTCGCTTCGGGAATTTCCGCCATTGTTGAGCGGGCGGTAAAGATTATCAAACTTGATGATCTTTTGAAGAAGCTCGGCATTGAGGAACATTTCGGACGCGCAGGTATTAAGATCAACAGCGCGCGTTTTTGCGGGAAGGTAGTGTATTGGTTTTTCGTTCTTGTTTTCCTTCTCGCGGTCGCGGACGTGTTGAGCTTCTCAACGCTCTCTAGTTTTCTTGAGCAGGTGTTGCTCTATGTTCCGAACGTAATCGTCTCTATTCTTATTATGCTCGCGGCTTTTGTCGTCGCGCATTTCCTTAGGAATCTTGTGATTGCTTCGGTCAAGAGCGCGAGACTACACTCCCCGACACTTTTGGGTTCCATCACGTGGTGGGCAGTTGTTATCTTCGGCTTTCTCGCGTCTCTTTCCCAGCTTGGCATCGCGATTAGCATTATTAACGCCCTTATTACCGGGTTTATTGCTATGCTTGCTTTGGCTGGCGGAATCGCGTTTGGGCTTGGAGGGAAGGATGTCGCGGCTGACATCTTGGAAAGAGCGGAAAAGAATTTTAGAGAGAAGTAGGTTTCTCTGTCATGGTTTTTAAAAAGAGCCTCCAGCGCGGGGTTCTTTTTGTTATGTTTTGTTTACGAAGTCAATGAAAACATTGACTCTCGGATGTCTTCTTGATACTATATCTTTCATGTTCGCGATTATTGAAATCCCGCATAAATCCCTTTGGGATTCTGCGGGACAGGCAGGGGAAAATAACTTATGACATTTGCAATTATTGAAACCGGTGGGAAGCAGTATAAGGTTGGAGTTGGAAAGAAGATTCAGATTGAGAAGTTGCCTTTTGAAGCAGGAAAAACCTTTCGTTTTGACAGGGTGCTTTTGAAGTTTGACGGGAAGGAGACGGTATTTGGCCAGCCATATATTCCGGGCGCCGTTATTGAGGGGGAAATTTTGAGGCAGGCTCGCGGTAAGAAGAAGATTGTATTTAAATATCACTCAAAAACCCGGTATCGAAAGAAAAAGGGACATCGGCAGGATTTTACGGAAGTAGAGGTTACGAAGATGTAGGAAAAAGTTGAAAGTTGTAAGTTGAAAGAACGAACGAGGTAATAAAAAGAACGGCGAAGCGCCGTTCTTTTTAAATTCTTCGTTTGAGGGCGTTTCGGAGAGTTTCTTCGTCCGCGAATTCAATTTCGCCGCCGGTTGGGATGCCGCGACCGAGGCGGGTTATTTTTTCCGCCAGCTCTTTGAAATCTTGTTTTATGAGTTCAAAAATAATATCCGATATGGTGTGAGGATTTAGGGCAACGATGAGTTCTTCCAGCTTTTCTTCAGGAAGGTTTTTTATGTTTTCTTTCAGGCGTTCCAAGCGGAGTTTTTGTACGCTTCCCAACATACCCTGTTCGTGGAGTTCTCCCAGAACGAGATAGGTTCCATTAAACTCCCGTACGCGCTCCATTGTCATTACGTCCGTATCTTTTTCCACGATTGCCACGATTGTTTTTGTTCTTTGCGGGTTTTTGCAGATTATACAGAAATTCTCATTTTTTTCTTTCACAAAGAAGCAGTGTTCACAGCGGTCTATGGTTTGGAGATTGTGGAGCGCGCGCGTGAGCTCGTTTCGCGTTCTCTCATCAAGATTCGCGATGTAAAAGGCGAGACGGGTTGCCGCTCTTGGACCGAAGCCCGGAAGGCGGCGAAAACACTCAATAAAATTTTTTATGGAATCGGGAATCATGGGGTAGGCTCTAGGCTTTAGGCTCTAGGCTTTAGGAAGCTCTTTTTCCTAATGCTTAACGCCTAGCGCCTTGGTTTATTCGTCAAAGCCTGTGTGCTGGGTATCTATGTTGCGGAAGGAGGCTTTTTCCGGGTCAAATTTTAACCTTACGACTCCTACGGGGCCGTTTCGATGTTTTGCAATTACAACTTTTACGAGATTTTGTTCTTCGTTTGAGAGACTTTCGTGTTTATCCGACCCGAAGGCTTCGCGGTCTTTTCGCGCGAGAAAGATGACGATGTCAGAATCTTGCTCAAGCGAGCCTGATTCTCTCAAGTCGGAGAGGCGGGGAGTTTTATCATCGCGCTGGTCGGCCGCGCGCGAGAGTTGGGAGAGAGCAAGAACGGGGATATTCAATTCTCTCGCGAGAGACTTTAATCCGCGGGAAATTTCGGTTACCTGTTGCACCATGTTGTCGCTCGTTGTTCTTGGCCTGATAAGCTGGAGATAGTCAATGACAATGAGGTCAAGTTTGTGTTCCATTTGCAGACGGCGCGCCATGGAGCGCATCTGAAGAATGGTTGGCGAGGGGGTGTCGTCAATAAAGAGAGCAAAAGAGGAGAGTTCGTCCAAAGCGTTTCGCACCATTTCAAATTCCTCATCGTCGCTTAATCTTCCCGTGCGAAGGCGCCATAGGGGAACCTGCGCTTGCGCGGATATGAGGCGATCCATAATTTGTTCGCGGGACATTTCTATTGAGAAGATGCCGACTCCGAATCCTTGAGAGGCGGCCTGGCGGGATATATCCAGAGCGAGCGAGGTTTTTCCAAATGAGGGTCGGGCGCCAAGAAGAATAAGGTCTGATTTTTGGAGTCCCGAGAGAAGATTATCCAGTTGAGTAAAGCCGGTTGGGACTCCGCGAAGCGCCCCTCCCTGGTGTTCGTGGAGCTTCTCAATTCTTTCATAACTTGTTGCAAGCTCGTCTTTTATGTGGATGAATTTTTGAGTGTGGGAGAGCTGAGATATACCGAAGATTTTTTTCTCCACCTCGTCCAAAACCTCCTCAAAGTTCTGGCTTTCAAAGGCCTTTTCATTTATTTCGGATGAAGCGCTTATGAGGTCTCTTCTCACCCGTTTTTCCCGGACGCTTGTCGCGTAATGGAGAATGTGCGCCGAGGAGGGAACGCTTTCAATGAGATCGGTTAGATAACTTATTCCTCCGACATGTTCCAGCTGACTTTGTTCTTTAAGTTTGGTGTTTACGGTTAAGATATCTATCGGCTTGCCCGTTTCAAAAAGTTCAAGAATCGCTTTGTAGATTTTTTGGTTCGCGGGATTGTAGAAATCATTTGGGGTTATCATATCCCCGATTTTAAGAATCGCGTCTTTATCAAGCATCAGGGCTCCCAGAACGGATGTTTCCGCCTCAAGGTCTTGTGGCGGGATTCTTGGATTTTTTATGGACATAAGGGTTAAATTTCTAATCTCTAATTTCTAATCTCTAAACAAATCCAAAATCCAAATCTCAAAAACGGAAAAACGTACTTTGAATTTTGTCTGTCAGTTGACGGACTGAGATTGTTTAGAATTTATAAATTAAGATTTAGAGATTTTGCTCTCGAGTTTTTTGGACTAGGGGGCCGAGCGGCGTGTCCTCCACCTTATATCCTAGAGATTCAATTTTTTTTCTCAAGGCGTCGGACTGGATAAACTGTTTATGAACTCTGGATAACTCTCGTTGGCGAGCAAGTTTTTGTATGTTTTTTGGCGTTTTTTCTGATGGAAGCTCAATTCCCAACGTGGTAAGGGTTTTGCGGAGAAAAGCGAGCATGTTCCCCGCGCTTTTTTGATTCAGCGACCATATTTGTTTGTTTGCTTCCGAGACGAGCGCGAAGAGCGCGGAAACGACTTCAGGAGTTCTGAAATCATCTTCCATGTATTCTTCTATCTTTTTTTTCGTTTCTTTCAAAGTTTTTTCAAGGCTTATCGTTCCTTTTTTCTGTTTCTTTTTGACGAATTCCAATTTTTGAAATGTTTCTTTCAGGCTTTCAATTGTTTGTTCGCTTTGACGCGCTAGTTCTTCCGTGTAGTTTATAGGGGAGCGGTAGTGGTGCGAGAGGATTATCCATCGTAACGTTTCTGTTCGCTTGTTTTTTAGAAAGTCGCGGATGGTTATGAAGTTTCCAAGACTTTTAGACATTTTTTGATTGTTAACGCGGATAAGCCCCACGTGCATCCATATTTTTACAAAAGGTTTTTTTCCGGAAGCGGCTTCTTGTTGCGCTATTTCCGCCTCGTGATGCGGAAATTTTAAATCAAGCCCTCCTCCGTGGACGTCATACTGCGGGCCGAAGAAGTGTTCCGTAATCGCGGTATCTTCAATGTGCCAGCCGGGACGGCCAGCTCCCAACGGAGAACCCCACGACGGTTCTCCGTTTATGAGCTTATAACTTATAGCTTTTAGCTTATAGAGCTTTTTTATTTTTGTTTCTGTTCCAGTTTTCGCGAATTTCCAGAGACAGAAGTCGCCCCTGTTGCGTTTTTTATCTCCCTCATCAATTCGGGACACGCCGTCTTCCGCCTGCTCCACGGTGCGATGGGCGAGCTTTCCGTAATCGCTGAATTTTTTGATATCAAAATAGACGCCCTCTCCGTCAATCACGTAAGCGTACCCTTTTTTTTGAAGCGTCTTGATTTGTTTTACAATTTGCGGAATAAAATCCGAAGCTCGGGCGAACGTATCAATTTGAAATATCCCTAAGTTTTTTAGGTCTTTACGGTAGCTTTTTTCGTATTTTTTCGCGAGGCTTAGCGGACTTACCCCTTCTTTTCTCGCGCGCGCGATAATTTTGTCGTCAACGTCGGTGATGTTTTGTAGGTAGCGGACGTTCCATTTACGAGACCGTAAATAGCGGACGACGATGTCAAATGTAAGCTGGGCGCGAGCGTGGCCGATATGCGAATCGTCGTATACCGTTGGACCGCAGACAAACAGACGCAAGGGTTTACCGCGAGGTTTTTCCAACCTTTCTTTTTTTCCGGAGAGGGTGTTGTAGATTTGCATGATATACGAATGTACGAATCTTCTTACGAATGTACGAATATAACAAATTCGTTTATTCGTATTCATTCGTTTTTCGCTGATTTTACCTGCTCCAGTTTAAGATGATGTCTTCCACGATGGGAGTTTTGGAGCGAGTGAGGTCGCTTATGATTCTTACCTTGTATCGAACGTAGCGTTTGTTTGTGAGTTCTGACCGGTCTACGCAAATGGGAGTGTTGCTTCCCGCCGCGGGGAAGGCGCTTCCGAATGTCGGGCAGGCGGTTCCATAATAAAGGGAGGCGTCTCCGTTCGGTCCTTTGAATGTCCAGGCGCCGGTTGAACAGGTCGGAGCGTTATCCGTTCCATTTGCGCAGTTTGAGACGGCAATCTGGAAATCTACCGAGGTTCCTCCCGGCTGATTTCCTTGCCAGAGGATGCTGTTTAGCGCCGCGCCTCCTTCAGCCCGGGTATCAAAGACGGATGATTCCAGATATCCGATTGAGCTTGTCGCTCTCCATGAGGTCATAACTTTGTATCCCGTTCCGTTGAAGCTTATCCAGCCCTCTATATCATTCCACGCGTAGCCGGAGAAGTCGCCCGTGTTTCCGCTTATGGATACTTTATAATTGGATTCTGTACAGGTGTTTGTTCCCCCGTGGCTTGTTTGGTCGCAGTTAAAACTTATCCAGCCGATTGTGTCGTTCCACGCGTACCCGGTTAGGATGCCGCCCGCGTTTCCATTTGGACAGGAGCCATCCGTTTCGTGCGGTCCCGGACCGTTGCATATTCCATAATTTGAAGTTCCACAGATACTTCCTCCGCTTGTTGTCGCGCAATCAAGTGAGATTTCCCCGATGTTTGCTGTCGCGTATCCGGTGAGGTTTGCTCCCCCAACCTGAACGTTGTGAGTCGTGTGAAAATCCCACCAACCGCTAAGGTCGGACCAGGCGCTGCTTTCCGCCGGATCGGATGAGATGTTTGTTTGCAGACTTTCATCCGCGTTTACCCGCTTTGAACGCGCGAGATTTGAGAGTATTCCTAGAAGCACCGCTACGCATATCGCAACCCAAAGAATAATGTTTATGTGTTTTATTCCAACAGAGAAGCCGCGATTTTTAGAGGCGCTTGTTTTGTTGGAAGCTCCCTTTGTTCTCTCTTTTTTTACGCGATTGCTTTTTGTTCGCATGATTATTGGGTTGTACACGATGTGGAGGAGGAGGTTTCTTTTCCGGTTATTTTTTCATAAACGGTCGTTTTAATTTCATTTATCACTCCGCCGTCGTTCGCTGTTTGTTCTATTTTTTTGACGAGCTTTTCTGTTTCCTCAATTTTTTTCACGAGCTCTTCGTTGTTTTTTTGTTCTTCCGCTCCCGTCGTTGCGTTTTTTTCGCCTATTGTTTCTTTTTTCATCAAGCCTTCTTTTATTGCCGAGATATTTTTTTCAAGCTGGTCTAGAAGCTCCGCCCTTCGTTCCATGGGCGGAGTCGCGGTATCCTTTATTTTTTCTTTTACGGATTTCGGAATGATTTCGGAGAGAGCGGCTTTTGTCCGCGTATATGCCTGTTCTTTGAATTTCGCCGGAATGAGGCTTGAGATTCCAAGAACCACAAGAATGATAATAATGATTTTTAGCAATGCTTGTAGCATATGTTCTTTTATTTTATAGTTTACGCGAAGTTTCTTCAAGACAGATATTTGCAGGGCGTATGGTCGCGGTTTTACACAACATCCGAAGCATTCATAATGTCGGTTCCATCTTTCGCACGGGAGAGGCTCTTGGCGTTTCAAAGATTTATCTTTGCGGATTTACGCCCGCGCCGATTGACCGATTCGGACGGATGCGACGGGATTTTATGAAGGTCGCGCTTGGCGCCGAGCGGACGGTAAAGTGGGAGAGCGTTTCTTCCACTACGCAACTTCTTACGCGATTGCGGAAGGAGGGGCGTCGCGTGTATTCGGTTGAGCAGGATTCGCGTTCGTGTCCGTATGATGAGGCGCGTGTTTTATCGGAAGCGGAATTTGAGCGCATAGCGCTTGTCGTGGGAGATGAGGTAAAAGGACTTAGCGAGGCGATTTTGAAAAAATCGGATGAGATTTTGGAAATTCCCATGAGAGGGGCGATGATTAGAGATGTTGAACATCCGCGGCGCACGGGGCGCGGGAAGGAGTCTCTGAATGTTTCAGTCGCGTTTGGGATTGTGGCGTACCGGTTACGAGAAGCTAGAAATTAGAAGCTAGAATATAGTCTGTCAGCTGACGGATAGGATGAAACATATGTTATGTAAAAAGGTTTTTGCGTTGTTTTTGATTTGCGGAGGAGTATTTTTTTTATTTTTTCGGGGAGATAAGAACCAGGAAATTTATGACGGCGGGGCGATTGTTAGCATCGGAAAGCATCGATTTGTCGCAGAAATCGCGGATACGGAGGAGGAGCGGGCGCGAGGGCTTTCCGGCAGAGACGAGTTTGCCGAAGGATATGGGATGCTTTTTCTTTTTGACACGCCGGAAGTCGGGCATTTTTGGATGAAGGATATGCGCTTCCCGATTGATATTATTTGGGTTCGTGAGGGAAAAGTTATTGGCGTGGAGGAGCGTGTGTTGTCGCCATCTTCCTCTCTTGCTCTTTCCGAACTTCCTTTGTATGTTTCTCCCGGGCCTGTGGATATGGTGTTTGAGGTTCGGGCAGGAACCGCGGATATTCTTACTATTTCCGTTGGAGACGCATTTTCGTTGAATTAGAGGAGTGCGTGGCTTTTTACATTCTTCTTTATTATAATTATTGGATATGACAAACATAGCGATTAACGGGTTTGGTCGGATAGGGAGATTATTTTTTCGCCAGATTTGGGGAAGAAAGGAATTTAAGATTGTCGCGATTAATGATTTGGGAAGCGTGGAGAATCTCGCGTACCTGTTGAAATATGATTCGGTGTATCGTACGTTTTCCGAGGAGGTTTCGGTGAAGGCTGGAAATTTAGTTGTCGGAGGAAGAGAGATTGCGTTTTTGCAAATTAAAGATTCAAAAGAATTGCCGTGGAAAAAGTTTGGCGTTCAAGTTGTTGTTGAATCCTCGGGCGCGTATGAGTCGTTTGAGTCGGCAAGGGCTCATTTGAATCAGGGCGCCAAGCGCGTTGTTATTTCCGCTCCCGCGAAGGACGCGGAGGGAATCGCGGACGGAAGAACTGTGCTTGTAGGGATAAATGATGGGAAGCTTTCTTCTCTCAGGCTTACTTCTAACGGGTCATGCACAACGAACGCGGTCGCGCCTGTTATCGCGGTTTTGTCGGAGGAGCCTGGAATTGAAAAGGCGATTTTGAACACTGTTCACGCGTATACCGCGACCCAGGGAATTGTGGACGGGCCCGTAAGGGGAAGTGATTTTCGGCGCGGAAGGGCGGGGGCGCAGAATATGGCGCCATCTTCCACGGGCGCCGCAATTGCCGTTACGCGCGTTTTGCCCGACTTGCAGGGAAAGTTTGACGGAATCGCGATTCGCGTTCCGATTATTGCTGGTTCCATTGCCGACATTACATTTGTCGCGAAACGAAAAACGAGCGTGGAGGAGGTCAATAAGATTCTTACTGATGCCGCTTCATCTTCCAAATGGGAGGGTATGTTGAAGGTAACAAATGAGCAGATTGTTTCTTCCGATATTATTGGCGAGGAGTGCGGAGCGATTATTGATTTGAATTCCACGAAGGTTGTGGATGGAACTTTAGTGAAGGTGCTTTCCTGGTACGATAACGAGTGGGGATATGTCGCGACGTTGGTGGAGCATGTTGCGAGAGCAGTGAAGTGAGAGGTTTGGTATAGAGGTTATCCACATTTTGTTTTTTGAGATTTCTGGTAGCATAGATTAAAGCACGTTACGGCAGACGAAAGAGTTTTTCCTTTTTCGCCTGCCCAACACTCCGCCTAACATGGCGGGGTGTTTCGTTTTTGACGAGACGAGATTTTGTCATTTTTCAATGAATAAGATTATCATGTTTATATGAGATATTGGCTTTCTGTTTTTGCCGCTTCCCTTGTTTCCTTTTTATTTTCAGGGGCATTATATGTGTTTTTTCATCCCCCCCGCGATTTTGAGGCGCGTTCCGCGGATATTTCAGATACGATGTCTTCCTCTGTTTCGCCGGTTGGCAGACTCGGCGCGGTAGGGGTGAGCGCAAGGGTTAACGCGACCCCTCTTTCCAAATTTTTTGAGAACAAGGAGCACTCCCTTCTTTTTGTTGGAGATATCATGCTTTCCAGAAACGTGGGGGCGGAGATGGAGCTTCGGAACGATTATGCTTATCCGTTTCGGAAGATTGCCGATGTTCTTCGTTCGGCTGATTTGACGTTTGGGAATTTAGAGGGGCCGATTTCTGACGTGGGAAAGGACAAGCATAATTTGTATTCTTTTCGCGCCGACCCCCGAAGCGTGGAAGGATTAAAAATTTCCGGGTTTGATGTCGTTTCGCTCGCGAACAATCATACGATGGACTGGGGAGAGGAGGCGATGGAGCAAACCATTGAACTTTTGCGGAAGGAACACATCCTTTCTGTGGGTGCGGGAAAGAACGCGGAGGAGGCGGGTCGGCCTCAAATTTTTGACGCGGGTGATTCGTTTCGCGCCGGATTTTTGGCATACACAACAGTTGCTCCTCCGGGCGCGGGCGCGCTCTCTAATCGCGGAGGCGTAAGTGAGACGAGTTTGGAGAATATGAAAAAGGCGGTTCGGGAGCTCCGCGATGAAGTTGATGTTTTAGTTGTTTCTTTTCATTGGGGAGAGGAGTATGAAAAACGGTCGGGTTCCGAACAGCAACGCATAGCATACGGGCTTGTGGACGCGGGCGCGGATATTATTGTCGGCCATCATCCGCATGTTTCACAGGAGATTGAGAAGTACAAGAATGGGTGGATTGTTTATAGTTTGGGGAATTTTGTTTTTGACCAGTATTTTTCCAGACAAACGATGGAGGGGCTTATGGTTAAGGCTATTGTTCGCGAGGGGCGTATTATTGATATTCAGTCCATTTTTACTCCTCTTACGGAGACGTATCAGCCGTATGTTGAAAACTAAAAACGCAAAGCGTAAAACGAAAAGCAACATATAATGATTTAAGAGGACATAGAGAAAGGAATTTCAAGCGAGAAAGATTTTATATATTCGTAGTTTCGGATAACATATATACGTTATGCGACGTGTTTGCTTTTTGGTGTTTGGTTTTGTTGTGTTTGCGGTTCTTACTCTTTTTTTAGGGGGATTTTTTTCTCGGACGCTTGTTGAATACAATGCCCCTCTTAAAGAGAGAAGTTTTTTTTCTTATCAAGAGAATGCTTCTTCTTCCCAATCCTTTTTCTTTGAGGATAAAGATGCTTCCGTTCTTCTTCCCGCGATTAGCGTTTCCGCGATGCTTGTGGCGGATGTGGATACTGGAGAGATTATTTTAGGCAGTAGAGAACATGATTCATTGCCTATCGCATCGCTTACGAAGTTTATGACTGCCGTAGTCGCGAGCGAATTTGTGGATTTTGAGAAGCTTATTGTTATTACTCCTTCCATGCTTATGGATTCGGTGCAATCTTTTCCTTTGGAGGCTGGCGCGAACTATCGAATGCTTGATCTTTTATATCCGGCTCTCAAGGAATCTTCCAATGGAGCGGCTCGGGCTCTCGCTGGTTTTTTGGGTGAGGAGTATTTTGTACGGCAAATGAACGAGAGGGCAAAGATGCTTGGAATGGATTCTACGGTTTTTGTTGACCCTGTCGGAGTCGGGGAGGGGAACACTTCTTCGCTTACGGATTTGAGAGTGATGGCGAAGCATATATTAGACAAGAGGAAATTTTTATTTGATATTTCCCGCAAGGAACGCGGGACTTTGGAAAAAAATATATTTTCCGATATTCCGAACTACAACGAATTTTATGACGACCCCGCCATTATTGGCGTGAAGAATGGCGAGACGAGGGCGGCGGGGCAGACCTTTCTTGGTGTTTGGGAGATGGAAGATTCAAGTGGAGCGAAGAGGAATATTATGATTAGTCTTTTAGGCTCAAAAGATAGAAAGAGCGACGCGCTCGTATTGCGTGGTTGGTTGAAGGAGCGTTTTGGGGTAGAATGAATAAGTTTATGAACATATATATTGGAGCTGACCATCGGGGGTTTGAGTTGAAGGAGCAATTAAAGCAGTTTATTCAGGGGCTTGGGTACCCGATTGTTGATGTTGGAAACACTCGGATTGATGAGGCGGACGATTATCCTGATTTCGCGCGCGCCGTTGCCGAGAAGGTAAGCGGAGACTATGAGCACAGCAGGGGAATTTTGCTTTGCGGTTCGGGAATTGGAGTTTCCATTGTGGCGAATAAGTTTCCGCGCGTTCGGGCGGGGCTTGTTATGACTTCGGATCAGGCGTTTGACAGTAGGAATGACGATGACACGAATGTTATCGCGCTTCCCGCCTCATATCTTGGATTTGATGATATGAAGCGCATTGTTACCACCTGGCTCGGAACCCCCTTTTCGGAAGAGGGGCGGCATAGAAGGAGAAGGGACAAGATTTCGGAGATTGAGGCGGGTCTTCAGGATGAGGCGCGAAAACGAGGAGAAGATGATATTGAAGCGCCCCGCTTTATGAGGCGTTCTTAACGTTTCTTATTTTTTATGGAGATTATCCCATCGGTTAATTGCCCGGATATTTCCTGTGTTCGGGAGAGGTTTGAACAGATTGTTTCCTTTGGCGCCTCATGGGCGCATGTTGATGTTTCAAACGGGACGTTCGCGCCTCCTGTTACGTGGAATAACCCGCATGAATTAATTTCTAATTCCAAACTTAACATTGAAGTTCATTTGATGGTTCAAGAACCGGAGAAATTTGTGCCGGATTGGGTTCAGGCCGGTGCCCGGAGAATTATTCTTCAGGTTGAGATGATTGACCGCGAACGGCTTTATGAAATTCTTGAGATGGTTCATGCGGATTGCGAGGTCGGTCTTTCGGTTTCTCTCCCCACGCCGATT
This sequence comes from Candidatus Jorgensenbacteria bacterium RIFCSPLOWO2_01_FULL_45_25b, assembly GCA_001781035.1. Lineage (GTDB taxonomy): Bacteria > Patescibacteriota > Minisyncoccia > UBA6257 > GWB1-50-10 > 01-FULL-45-25b. The sequence goes on from MFKK01000008.1 coordinate 15,716, forward strand.
GAGGAGGTGTTTCCTTATTTAGAGGAGATTCATTTTGTTCAGTGTCTCGCGGTTTCTCCCGGACTTTCCGGTCAGAAATTTCAGCATGATACGTTAGATAAAATTCGCGTCCTTCTTCGGGAGGATGTGGATGTACTGGTTGAGATTGACGGAGGAGTTACGCCCGATGTCGCGCGGCTCGCGTATGAGGCGGGAGCTCGCGTTGCTGTTTCTTCCTCTTATATTTTTACTAGTTCCGACCCGAAACTCGCGTATGCGCGCTTATCTGCGATTGGCGAATAGAGACCTATTTACAACATGGTACAATTAAATACATATGTCGTTGCATGACGAGAAGTTAAAATATTTGGAAGAGCTCGCGTATCAGATTCGGGAGGGAATTATTGAAACTCTCCTTCTTGCGGGTTCGGGGCACACCGCAGGACCTTTGGGAATGGCGGAAATTTTTACCGCGCTTTATTTTCATGTTTTGAAGCATGACCCGAAGAAGCCCGACTGGCCTTTTCGCGACCGGCTGATTTTGTCTAATGGACATATTTGTCCCGTACAATATGTGGCGCTCGCACAGGCGGGATATTTTTCGCCGGATGAATTAAAAACATTACGGAAGATTAATTCACGATTGCAAGGACATCCTCATCGCGGAAGCGTTCCTGGAGTTGAGACGACCTCTGGGCCCTTGGGGTCGGGTCTCGCGCAAGCCTGCGGAGTCGCGCTTGCTTTGCGTTTGGACGAGAAGAAGAGCCGTGTGTACTGCCTTACTTCCGACGGGGAGCATCAGGAGGGGAATCATTGGGAGGCTGTTCTTTTCGCGCGAAAGCACCGCTTGTCAAATCTTACGGTTTTTGTTGACCGGAATAATATTCAGATTGACGGAAATACGGAAGATGTGATGCCGCTGGATTCTCTTCGCGCGAAGTATGAGGCTTTTAACTGGAATACGCTTGAGATTGATGGGCATAACATTCGCGAGATTGTGGATGCGACCCTTGAGGCGGAAGCGACTTGGGATAGGCCAACCGTTATTATCGCGCATACGATTCCCGGAAAGGGAGTGAGTTTTATGGAGAAGGATTATACGTGGCATGGACGACCGCCGAAAGATAGAGAGGAGGCGGATAGGGCCTTACGGGAGATTCGAATGTTTCAAAGGGGAGTAAGGTTGGAGCATGAATAGTTAAAATTACTAATGTGTTGAAACAAATAAAAAAATGTTACGAAGCAACGTGCGATTAATTAAATTATGAATAGAGTTATTTTAGATCAACGAGTTAATGCAGAAATGATTGATGGGCTAAAAAATAATACTCGAGCACTTCTGTCTTTTTTACAGAATCAAAATGAGGGAACAATTGTTTATGTTTTGGAAAAGTTGGGAAGGTTGAAAAATGGCTCTAGCAAGGAACCCTTACTAAGCTTATTAAATAGTCAGAACGAAAATATCAGAACATTATCAATAAAAAATCTTGCCAAAATAGGAGATATTTCTCTTTTGCCCATTTTTGTTAAATATGCTCGTTCAGATGAGAGCACAGAAGTTAGGAGAGAATCTGTTTCTGCGGTCGGCAGATTAAGAAACGAAAAAGCAATTCCAGTCTTAATTGGATTTTTGAAAGATAATGATCCAAAGGTGGTAATGCAGGCAATTAGAGGATTACTTATATTTTCTCAAAGGGAAGAAGTTGAAGAAAAACTTAAAAAAATGATTAACCACCCAAACGAACTGATTAAGGAAGTAATTAGTAAAGAAATCAATGGAGTTAACTATGGTTCTAATAATAAGGAAAAGCATGATGAATTTCCAACTTTTTTAAAAAACACAATCGTTCAGGGCGATGTCATGGAAACATTAAATTATGTTCCAGATGAATCAGTTCACTTAACTTTTACTTCACCGCCCTATTATAATGCTAGAGATTACTCAATATATCAAAGTTACAATGAGTACTTAAATTTTTTAGAAAAAGTATTTAAAGAAATCCATCGAGTTACCAAAGAAGGAAGGTTTTTTGTCTTGAATACTTCGCCAATTATTATCCCAAGAATAAGTCGCGCCCACTCAAGCAAAAGATACCCCATTCCATACGATGTTCATCCAATTTTGATAAAAATGGGGTGGGAATTTATTGATGATATTGTGTGGGTAAAGCCAGAAGCAAGTGTAAAAAATAGAAATGCGGGTTTTTTGCAACACAGAAAACCATTAGGATATAAACCAAACGCTGTTTCAGAAATGATAATGGTTTATAGAAAAAAGACCGATAAGTTAATTGATTGGAATATAGGCCAATATAATTGGGATAAAGTTAAAAAAAGTAAAGTTGCAGATAAGTATGAGACAACAAATATTTGGCACATTGGTCCCGCTTTTGATAGGGTGCATAGTGCAGTTTTCCCGATAGAGCTGTGTAATAAGGTTATTACATATTATTCATTTGTAGAAGATTTAATTTTTGACCCTTTTGCGGGAAGTGGGACGCTAGGTCTGGCAGCTGTTAATTTAAATAGACATTTCTTTTTGACGGAAAAAGAATCAAAGTATATTAATAGAATGAAAGAAGATTTAATTAAGGGAAGGAGGCTGTTTGATTCAAAAAACGGTCAGCCAAATTTTGTAGATATTAAAAATTTTATATCCTTAACTAAAGAAACAGTATGACAATAACAGAACAAGTTGCAAAAAATATAATTAGAAAGTTACTAAAGGGAAAGGACTATAGGATTGAAGTCATAACACTTATTAACGCCGAGTTTTTGCAATTCTCTGTTAATTTTTTTAAGAAAATTATTAATGCAAAGCTTAAAAACAAAGGCATAACAGTAGATTGGTATAAAAAGGAATTTCTTAATCCAAATTTACCGATTCGAGACATTACAATCAATTCGGGATTAAACGAAAAGACAATCCACAACATGTTTAATTCCTCAACAAAGGAAATTGTGATTGATGCTTCAAACGAACATTATGACACTCTTTATGAGGTAATTAAAAACCTTGTAGACGCGGAGCATGATCTTGACCTTACTTTAACGATTAAATTTAAAGGAGTGAGCGTTGATTTAGATGTTAGCGAGAGTCTAATCGTGATAAACACATTGGCAGTAAAAAGATCTGCATTGAGAGGCGGTTTGTGGAGCACTGCTGGCAAAAGAGTTGAAAAACCTTTAATGCAAACTCTCTGCAAATTATATGGTATCTCTGGTAATAATTATTCCTTAAAAATAAAAGGCAAAGAAATTAAGGAAGATGATTTTGAAAGAGAGATAGATTTTTATTTAGTTGAGAACAAAAATCAACATAAGTGTGAGGTTAAATTAATGGGTAGTGGTAACCCAGAAGGTGCCGATGCGGTCATTGCAAGAGATAGTAAGGTTTTTGTGGCAGACAAACTTTCAGATACAAACAAAAAGCAATTAAATAGCCGAAAAGTTGAATGGGTTGAATTAAGAAGCGATGTTGGATTTAAAAGATTTGAAACAATTTTAGATCATCTCAAAATACCACACGAAAAACTACCTGAAAATATTGATAAAAAATTAGAAAAGGTGTTTAAGGAAATTTTTTAACTATGAAAAAGAAATAGGTTGTATGATTAATCCAAAGGTAAAACTAAACAAAAAGATTTTTGAGGCGGACATTTCTCAGTCTCCGATTCGCGACGGGTATGGGGACGGTCTGCTTTTTCTTGGAAAGGAGAATCCAAATGTTGTCGCGCTTTGTGCCGATTTGAAAGAATCCACGCGGGTTGAGGCGTTCGCGAAGGCATATCCGAATCGGTTTTTTGAGTGCGGAGTTTCCGAGCAGGCGATGGTGACGGTTGCCGCGGGCTTGGGAATTTCGGGGAAGATTCCCTTTATCTCGTCATACGCTACGTTTTCACCTGGTAGAAATTGGGAACAGATACGGACGACTGTGGCTTATAACGATTCAAACGTGAAGATTGCGGGACATCACGCGGGTATCTCAGTTGGACCCGACGGAGCGACTCATCAGGCGTTGGAAGATATCGCGATTATGCGCGCGCTTCCGAACATGAGAGTTATTGTTCCGTGCGACGCGATTGAGGCGAGGAAGGCGACCATACAGGTGGCGCATCTTTGGGGGCCTTGTTACTTGCGGTTTCAGCGGGAAAAGACTCCTCTTTTTACAACAGACGAGACGCCATTTGTTTCGGGTAGAGCGGAGGTGTTTTGGCAGTCGCGTGGAGCGATCGCGACAATTATCGCGTGTGGCGCGATGGTTTATATCGCTCTTCGCGCCGCGGAGGAGCTCAAAAAGGAAAAGATAGGAGTTGTCGTTTTGAACAATCACACTATAAAGCCGATTGACGAGAAGACGATTATAAAATTTGCGAAGGCGACGGGAGCCGTTGTTACGGTTGAGGAGCATCAAGTTGCGGGAGGGCTTGGCGGGGCGGTCGCGGAACTTCTTGTCGCGAAACACCCCGTTCCTATGGAATTTGTCGGGATGGAGGATTCGTTTGGAGAGTCGGGGAAACCAAACGAGCTTTTGAAGAAGTATGGAATGGACGTTTTGGATATTGTGAAGGCGGTGAAAAAGACCTTGAAACGTCGAGAATAACTTACGAGTTACGATCTCGTAAGTTATTCGAGAAGGGCGCTCTTTTCCAATGACGACGCGCCTCTTTCTTTTAACCAATCAAATACTTTTTTCTCATACTCCGAGCCCTTTCCAATTATTTCTTCAAGGAAGTTTGTTTCTATGACTAATGGAAAATTTTTCTTTCCCGCGTAATCTAGATAACTACTCCACCGATATGAGTTTAAAAACTCAACAGTTTTTTTGTGATTTTGAATTTCCTTATTTCTCCAGTTTGGTTCTATCATATCGAGAGGATTGAGGTGAATATAATAAGGGAGATGAATTAGATGCGAGTCGTCTTTTACATGAACGGCCTTGAACCGTCCCTGAAAGAGAGTTCCAGACCGTTCGTTTTTTAGATTAAAATACATGGCGTATCCTATCCCGATTTTTTTCATAAATTCTGATACGCCATTGTCTTCAATTTGCTCAAGAAGGAGATGAAAATGGTTTGGCATGAGACAGAAGGCGTGAATTTTTACCAGAGGTTTTCGTTCGCGGTTATCTTCCTTAAAATTATGAGATCGTAACTCGTAAGATTTGTAGTAGATGTTTTCGGCGAGGGCGATGTCGTTGAATTCAAACAGATTGTGAACCATTCGGAAATGATCTCCTTTATCAAGAAAGATTTTTCTCTTTTCGACACCTCGGTTATAGACGTGATACAGGTTGTTGTTGGCGAATTTTGGCCTTTTCATAGTAGGTTTATTATATCATCTTATGAGATCGTAACTCGTAAAACTTTACGAGTTACGATCTCATAAGATTTTGCGAATGCGGGAATTTGGGGTATAATGCTTATATATGTTTGATGTCATAACTATCGGGACGGCGACGAGGGACGTATTCTTGACGAGTGGAGAATTTCGGGTTTTGAAAGACCCGGAGCATTTAGAGAAGCTTGGATTTCCGACCGCGGAGGCTGAATGCTTCGCGCTTGGAGGGAAGGTTGAAGTTGAGTCTCCGTTTTTCACGACGGGAGGGGGCGCTTTGAATGCCGCTGTTACGTTTTCGCGCGCCGGTTTGAAGACGGGCGCGGTTTTTAAGATTGGAAAGGATGAGATTGGGAGGGACCTTTTGTCTGATATTAAAAAGGAGAACGTTTTGTCTATTCCCGCTTATGACAAGTCTCTTTGTACCGCTTACTCAACCATTATTTTGAATAAAACCGGAGAACGAACTGTATTAGTTTATCGAGGCGCCTCTAACTCGTTGGAGAAGCGAGATGTTCCTCTTTCCAAGCTTCGCGCGAAATGGGCGTATGTTGTTTCCGGCTATACATCACTCTCTCTTATGGAGCAGGTTTTTTCGTCCTTAAAGAAACAGGGGGCTTCCATCGCGCTTAGCCCATCAAAGCATTATGCTCAACTCGGGCACCAAAAGCTGAAGGCTGTGTTGCGATACGTTGACCTTTTAATCATGAATCGCGAGGAGGCGGCGGCGTTTACGCGGGAGGAGTATAATCGCGAGAAGAAGATTTTTAAGAAATTTGATGAAATTGTTCGCGGAATCGCCATTATGACCGATGGGGAGCGGGGAGCGTATGTTTCCGATGGGAGGTATTTGTATCGTTCGGGAGTGTTTAAGGAGAAGAAGCTTGTTGACCGGACGGGAGCGGGAGACGCTTTTGGCTCTGGTTTTGTCGCGGGACTTATTGAGAAGAATGATATTTCGTACGCTCTTCGTTTTGCCACGGCGAACGCGACTTCTGTGGTTGAGCATATCGGAGCGCAAGCTGGAATTTTAAAGAAGAAGGACTTCCAGAATAAGCGGTGGGGGTATCTTGATTTGGACGTGGAACCGCTTTAATTAGAAGCTAGAATTTAGAACATAGAATCTAGAAAACGGAAAGTAGAGAATAAATTTTTATGGGTCAGGTGCATGAAAAATTAGCTCGCATATTGCGGACTGATAAAGATACTATCATCAACATTGACAAGAGATTGTCGGAGGTTACGGGAAAGAAAGGAATTATTGAGAAGATTATCTCGGAGAAAGAGAGGCGCATCGCGGAGCATCTTCAAATTTTCGGATTATCCCCAGCCGCTTCTCCGAGAGATGTTTTTCAGTCGCTTATAAAAAAAGTGGAGGCGGATGAGGAGTTTTTGAAGGTTGTGTTTGGAAATCCAGATTCTTCCCGACCAGAGGGTTTGGCGCGTATATTAGAGATTATTCGCGGTGTTGTTGGCCCAACGAAGGGATTTTTTTTGAAGGAAGAGAAGGCGCGCGAGTTTTTAACTAAGGAACCCCCGAAGAAGGTGATGGAGTATCTTGGTTATTCTTCCTCCGAGGCGATGCTGGGGAAGGAGAACTTGTTTGAGGTGTATAGCGCGCTTCGGTTTGTTGAGGATTCGGAATGGATGAACGGCGTGTTTTTTAAGCAGTATGAGGCGCTTACGCCGGACGATTTTGAGGAGCGGGAGATTCGTCTTCAGGTTTTGGATATAAAGTGGCTTCGTTCCGCGGAGCATTTTTTGACTCATAAGCTTCATAATATTTCCCATCTTAAGGAAATGGGGGTTGTGTTTGTTATTCCCGCCACGTTTGGAATTTCGGGAGAGATTCTTCGGATGACGAGTTTGATTTTTCACTATCTTTCGGAGGTTCCGTATTATTCGGATATGTTTCGTAGAATCGCAAAGATGCCGACGGGCGAGAAGAGTTCTTTTGGCTCAAATCTTATCTCTCTTCTTCGGGGAGATGTTATTGACCGAAATCCTTCCGATAACAACTTTGAGGGCGGGCGGATGTTTTGGCTTGTGATTCAGCGATATCTCGCGAAAGATGACCAAAACGACTGGCGGCTTTTTGTTCCCCACATTAATCCGGAAGCGATTCACTGGCTTCGCGCGGAGGAACATTTAGTTGAGGTTGGGAAGAAGTTTCAGGGAGTTTCTCGCGGATTGGATTTTTGGCTGAATATGGATTGGGTTGGGGATTTTTTTCGCGATGATGATGGAAATGACATCTTAATCAGTTTTGACCTTGTGGATACGGTGATGAGTTTGGTGAAAAAGAAGGAACATATAAAATTTTTGTATCATCATGAGGAGGCTTTGTGGAACAAGATATTTATGGAATATTTCGGGCGGGAGAAACTTGTGGCGTACTCGCAGGAACATTTGCTTAAGGGATATGTTGAGATATAGCTCAAGTTTGCAAGTTTATAAGTTGGTAAGTTTTTTTGCAAGCAAAAATGAAGGATTAAAGATTAAGGATTAAAGAACTGTTGCGGAAATGTTTCTTTTCTAAACTTTTTTGCCTGTAAAAGTTTTTCTTTTTTGGTTGTGTTATAATGTGTTCATGGAGACAAAAACGGGCGCTCGGGTTCTTATTGTGGATGATGATGTTGAATTTACGCGTATATTAGCGGATAAGCTTGAAAGCGAGGGATTTTCCGCGCTTCTTGCGCATGACGGAAATCAGTGTATTCTGACAACTGAAGAGAGTAATCCCGACTTAATTCTTCTTGATTTAAAGATGCCTAATATGGATGGAGCCGACACTCTTAGAGAATTGGGAAAGAAATCCGCTACCAAAGACATTCCTGTTATTATTCTTACTTCGTATAATCAAGATGAGCCGGTTAAGCTTGATGCAGAAACCGCGAGGAAGCTTGGGGCGATCGGTTTTTTGGAGAAGGGCGCCGATTTGGGAGAGGTTGTGCGTCGGGCTCGGGAGGCGCTTGATATGTTGTAAGTTATGACTGCACGTTTCGGTTGTTCCTGATTTTTTGGGAAAGCACAATCGCTTTCTATTTTCTTTTATGAAAGGCAAGACATTACAAGTTGACGGAAACCATCTTCGTTTGGAAGATGTTGCTTTATTTGTTTCGGATTCTTCTTTTAAGCTTCGGGTTTCTCCCGTGGCGCTGATTCGGGTTCGGGCATCGCATTCTTTCGTCGCGAATGAACTTGGTGAACGGGTGGTGTATGGCGTAAATACTGGATTTGGGCCGATGGCTTCGTTTATGATTGGTCCGGACAAGCTTGTCACGCTTCAATATAATCTTGTTCGGAGCCATGCTTCCGGAATCGGCAACCCCCTTCCCGAGAGATATGTCGCCGCGGCGATGATTGTCCGTTTGAATACGTTGCTTCGCGGATACTCCGGCGTTTCCGAGGAGCTTATTCACAAGCTTGTTCTTTTTTTGAATCGTCGTATCTTTCCCGTTGTTCCGGAGCACGGCGCGGTTGGAACGAGCGGGGATTTGGTTCAGCTCGCGCATATCGCGCTTGCGTTGATTGGCGAAGGAGAGGTTTTGCATGAGGGAAAGAGACAGGCAACAGCAAAAGTTCTTCAGAAATTAGGCATTTTGCCTCATGTTCTTTTGCCGAAGGAGGGACTCTCGCTTATCAATGGAACATCGCTTATGTCTGGTATCGGAGCGCTTGGCGTGCTTCACGCGGAACGATTACTTTCACTCGCGCTTCGGGCGGGAGCTCTCGCGCTTGAATCCGTTTCGGCTTATTCGGACGGCATTCTTTCGGAGCTTCATGAGCTTCGTCCTCATTCCGGACAGAAGGAGGCCGCGCGCGTTCTTCGGGAGCTTGTTCGCGCGTCTGAATTTTTGCGCGACCGCGCGAGGCTTTCAAAACGTTCCCGCGCGGGGGTGGAACATATCAATGATGACGTTCAGGAATTTTATTCTTTCCGGTGCATTCCGCAGATTTTGGGGCCCGTGTTGGACACGATTCGGAATGCCCGCGGAGTTTTGCAGATTGAGATTAATTCTGTGACGGATAATCCGATTGTGGATGTCGCGAACAAGAAATTTCTTCATGGAGGAAATTTTCACGGAGAGTATGTCGCGACCGCGCTTGATGAGATGAAGGCGGGACTTGTAAAACTTACGATGCTTTCGGAGCGGAGGACGAACTACTTTTTGCACGCGAAGATTAATCATCGTTTTCCGCCGTTTCTTAATATGGACACGCCCGGACTTACTCTCGCGCTTCAAGGATTGCAGTTTGTTTCAACTTCCACGACCGCGCTTAGCCAGACGTACGCGTTTCCGCATCGGGTTCATTCCATTCCGACGAATAACGATAATCAGGATTTGGTGAGCATGGGCGCGGACGCGGCTCTGCTTTTTATGAAGGTGGTGGAGCAAGCGTATATTGTTTTGGGAATTGAGCTTGTATCGCTTTGTCAGACGGTTGATATTTTGAAGGGGGAGCAGAAACTTTCCGAATCTTCGCGCGAGCTGTATCGGGCGGTGCGCGCGATTATCCCTCCCGTTATTCAGGACCGTCCTCTTTCTTTGGAATTGCAGAGTCTTATTTCGTTTCTTCAGAATACGGAGCGGTTTGATATTTCCTTTCGATTAAGTTCGTAGCATCATGAAGCCGGTTTTTTTTTCTCCCAACGTTTCTTCCCATCGCAGGCGGATTTTTTCGCTTCGTCGGAGGAAAGATATACGTGTTTTTGATTCGTACCGCGACCAGCTGTACGACCTTTTTTTGGTTCGGAATCCGGATATAAAACTTTCTCCCAAAGATGCTTCCCGCCGTTTTGGAGCTTTTTTAAGTGAGGTTGTTTCTAAGCATTCTCTTTTTGAGTGCGGGAGGTGGGTTTTTTTTCCGTGGAACAAAACACTTGTCCACTTGCTAAACCAAGAGGATTTTTATGAGCTTCGGACGGCGCGAAACCGCGACCTTATTACGCCCGAGGAGCAGGGAATTCTTGCGTCAAGCGTTCTTTCTATCGCGGGACTTAGCGTTGGGAATTCAGCCTTTCTTACCCTTCTTCTTGAGGGTTTTTCGGACTTCCATATTTCCGACCCCGATACACTTTCGGTTTCAAATCTTAACAGGATTCGTTCGGGCGTTTCTTCGCTTGGAGTTTCAAAAACAACCATTGCTTTGGAGGAGGCGTATGAGCTTCATCCGTACGCGATTATTCATCCTTTTTCGCGGGGGATTCGGAGCATGAAGAATGCCTTATTATTTTTAAAGAAAGACGGGCGTCCGGTTTCCGCGCTTATTGAGGAGGTTGATGATATCGGCGCGAAGATTCTTCTTCGGCAAGTGGCCTCCAAGTTACGCGTTCCGGTTGTTACCGCGACCGATTGTGGCAATAACGCGCTTATTGATGTTGAGCGGTTTGATATTGAACCGCGCCGGGAGTTGTTTCACGGAGCGCTTCGCGGAGTTTCCCCGCAAACACTTTCTTCTATGGATTTTCCCGAAAGAATGAAACTTGTTGACAGGATTGTGGGAAGGAAGTTTCTTTCAAGTCGTATGAAGGAGTCGCTTTCGCGTGTCGGGAATACTCTTTATTCTTGGCCCCAGTTGGGGAGCGCGGTTATGCTTAGCGGCGCCGCCGTTGCCCACGTTGTGAGAAAAATTGTTCTTGGTTCCAATATGCCAAGCGGGAGGTATGTTGTTGATTTTGACGGGATATTTAATGGTTAAGGATATGAACATACTATGAAAACAACAAAAATAATCTTTCTTCGGCATGCTGAAACTCAAAAAGACCCTCTGGTGAATGCCGTATTGTGGGGGCTTTCCGAGAGAGGAAGAGCGCAAGCGGAAGAGGTTTCAAAACAGCCGATTATGAGTACGGTTGATATGATTTATGTGTCGGAAGAAAAAAAGACGGCGTTTACGGCTGAACCGATTGCGAAGAAGTTCTCAAAAGAAGTTTGCGCGTCAGGTTTTTTTAATGAGGTCGGAAGAGGCGACAAGTTTTTTTCCGCCGAAGAATTTGAAGCAGAGAAAGCGCGACAACTTACCAACCTTTCGTATCGGGCGTTTGGCGGCGAGTCGGGGCTGGACGCTCTTTTAAGATTTAAAAAAGGAATCAATGAGATTGTCAGAAAGAATCCGGAAAAAACTATTCTTATTGTGACTCACGGTACCATACTCAATATCTATTTTGCCGACATGTTGAACTTTTTTGAGAAGCTTCCTGAACGCTGGAGTAAGACGGCTTTTTGCGCGTACGGTATTATTGAGAATGGGGAGGTGAGAAAAGACATTGTCTAGCTAGTATTATTGGTTTTTCGGAATTTAATAGAAGTTGTATTATGTATGTATGAGTGATATTCCCGAGGGGTTTTCAAAGGCGCTTGAGGTTTTTCGTCGCGCGGCAAAGACGGTTCCCGCGTATCAGGATTTTTTAAGGCGCCACGGAATACGGGCGGGAGAAGTTTCTTCCCCGTCTCATTTTTCGCGCCTTCCCATCACCGATAAGAAGAATTATATCAAGCACTATTCTTTTCGCCGACTTTTTTCCGGAGAGCGGATTCCTCCCATGATTCATATGAGTTCGGGCTCTTCCGGGAAGCCGACTTTTTGGTTTCGAGGAGACGAACATGAGGAGTGGGGCGGGGAGGCGCATGAGGCGGTTTTTCACGACATTTTTGGAATAAAAAAAGAAGAACCCACTCTTGTTATTATTTCCTTCGCGATGGGAGTTTGGGTCGCGGGAACATATACGCTTGCCGCGTGCCGAGAGGTTTCTCGGAGAGGGTATCAGGTTTCCACGGTTACTCCCGGCATCGGGCAGAACGAGATTTTTCATATTCTTCGAGAGCTCGCGCCGAAATTCAATCACGTTATTCTTGTCGGATACCCGCCGTTTCTTGCGGATATATTGCGAACCGCTTCCAAAGAAGGAATTCTTCCCTCCAAGCGTTTTTCGGTTCTTGCCGCCGCGGATTTATTTTCGGAAGCGTGGCGTAATGGAATGCTTCCGTATCTTTCTCCCCGCGACCCCTATCGCGCGATTGTAAATATGTATGGTTCCGCGGACGCGGGAGTTATGGCGCATGAGACCCCTCTTAGTATTTTTATGCGAAGAGCCTCTCTTTCAAATAAGGAGTTTTTTCGCGAGCTTTTCGGAGAGACCTCTCTTCTTCCGGGTTTGTATCAGTATGACCCGTCGCGCCTGTTTTTTGAGGAGGTAAACCAGGAACTTATACTTACCACTTCCACCGCCACGCCGCTTATCCGTTACAATACGCATGATGTCGGGCGCGTTATACCGTATAGAGAGATGGTTCAGCTTCTTCGCCGTTTTTCATATTTTCAGGAGGCGGAGAAAAAGAAGTTTCTTCGGTGGAAGCTTCCGTTTCTTGTTATTAAAGGAAGGACGGATGTCGCGGTTACGTTTTACGGGCTGAATATCTTTCCCGAGCATATTCGGCAGACATTTGAAGACTCCCGCCTTTCAACTATTCTTTCCGGAAGTTTCACGGCGTACAACGCGCATTCAAACCGAACGAAGAGAGAGCGTCTTTACGTGAGATTTGAGCTTCAGCGAAACACGCGTTCTTCACGGAAAATTCTTCGTGTTGTTGAGGAGGCGCTTTTTCATTCGCTTCGGCATACGAATACGGAATTTCGGAAGCTTTCCGACTCCTTAGGTTCGCGCGCCCGCCCTTCTGTTTCCCTTTTTTCTTTCGGAGACGAGCGTTTTACGGTTTTTCAGGCAAGAGGTATGATATCCTTAAAGGGTAAGAAGCCGCGTGTTGTTCTTTAATCTTTTTTTGTTATGAGAGACGCCATTCATTCTATTTTAGAGCAGGCCATACACGCTCCATCCGGCGAGAACTGCCAGCCGTGGGAATTTGTCGCGCGAGAGAATTCCGTATCTGTTTATAATCTTCCCGAACGAGATAACAGTCTTTATAATTTTCGGGGACGTGGCTCTCTTGTCGCTCACGGAGCTCTTTTGGAAAACATCTCGCTTATCGCTCCCACTTATGGACTTCGCGCCGACATCGCTCTTTTTCCGGAGGGAGAGGAGGCGCGTCTTATCGCCACGGTTTCATTTTCTTCAGCGGATACATATGTTTCGCCGCTTGTGGAGTGGATTCCGCGCCGAGCGACGAATCGGAAGTCGTACGAAAAAACATACAAACTTACCGAGAAGGAGAGAGAGTTGATTCGTAACTCTCCTCTTTCGGAAGAAGGGGAGGCGCGGCTTATTGAGGATGAGGCTTCTCGGAAGGAACTCGCTCGCGCTATTTCTTTGAACGAGCGGATTATTTTTGAGAATTATGACCTTCATTCGTTTCTTTTTTCTCATATTCGGTGGACGAGGAAAGAGGAGGCGGAGAAGGGCGGGGGGCTTTATATTGAAACTCTTGAGCTTCCCCCACCCGTTGCGGGCGGTTTTCGGCATCTGTTTTGGAGATGGAGGGTTCTTCAGGCGCTGAACCGTATTGGTTTTTCCAAATTTGTCGCCTTACAGAACGCCGGAACTTATTTTTCTTCTTCAGCTATAGGAGCTCTTATTCTTCCAGGAAGTTCTCCTTTGCATTTTCTTCGGGCGGGCAGGGCTATTCAACGAATGTGGCTTCGGCTTACCAGCGCGGGACTTTCCATGCAGCCTATTACCGGTCTTGTGTATCTGCGTGAACGAATTGTTTCGGGCGAGCCCGCGTCTCTTACTCCCCTTCATCAAACACTTATCCTTCGCTCATATCTTCTTATCGCGCATCTTTTTAAGGTCGAGGATGCCTGTATCGGAATGACGTTTCGCATAGGAAGGGCGCTTCCTCCCACTGCTTCTTCCGCGCACTTCTCGCCGAATATTTTATGAATATTCTTGAGCTTTTTCGTTTTCAAAATATTGACCTTCTTACGGTAGGCGTCGCGCTTGCGGCGAGTTTGTTTTTGGGAGGCATTACGTATTTTAATGACCGGCGAAGCATTACGCATCAGACATTTTTCTTATTTTCTATTTTTTCCGCCTGTTGGAGCACGCTTAATTATCTTACGTATCAATTTCCTTCGGACTTTGTCGTTATTTGGGTTCTTCGCCTCTCGGTTTTTTTTGCCGTTCTGCATTCCTTCGCGCTCTTTCAGCTTTTTTACGTGTTTCCAAAACCCAGCGTTCAATTTTCCAAGTTATATCGTTTTGGACTTGTTCCGCTTGTGCTTTTTACCGCCATACTGAATCTTACGCCGTTTGTGTTTCGCCGTGTTCTTGAATTTGATTCCGAGGGCAAGGTTTCAAAAGTATTGAACGGCCCCGGCCTTCCGCTTTTTGCCGTTGTTACCGCGGGACTTACCCTTCTTACGATTATTTTTCTTTTGCGAAAGCTTTTTCGTTCTAGCGGGGAGACGCGTCGGCAGGTGAGGGTGATGTTTTTTGGGGTGATACTCTCGTTTGTGTTGATACTGCTTTTTAATCTGGTACTTCCGGCTTTTTATAATGACGCGCGGTTTATATCCCTTGGGGCGGTATTCACCTTTCCCTTTATCGCATTTACCGCGTATTCAATTTTAAAACACCACATGCTGAATGTGAAGATTATCGCGGCGGAGGCGCTTGTGTTCACGCTTTCTATCGTTACCTTCGCGGAGGTTGTTGTTTCAAAGGGTGTTCCAGGTATTCTGTTTCGTTCGGGTGTTTTTCTTCTCGTCCTTGCCTTTGGCGCCCTGCTTATCAGAAGCGTGCGAAGAGAGGTGGAACAGAGAGAGAAGTTGGAGGTTTTAACCCGAGAGCTTAGCGCCGCGAATGAACGTCTCCGCGAGCTTGATAAGGTGAAGAGCGAGTTTCTTTCCTTCGCGTCTCATCAGGTGAAATCTCCGATGAGCGTCGTGAAGGGGTATGCCACGCTTATTTATGACGGAACATACGGGCCGGTTTCGGAGAAGATTCGCGGGACCGCGGATAAGATTCGCGAGTCTGCCGACCGAATGATCGCGCTCGTTAACAATCTTCTTAGTCTTCGGAGGATTGAGGAGGGGAAGATGGATTACGCCCCGGAGCCTGTCGTTTTACAGGAACTTGTATCCAGTATCGCGGATGAGTTTAATATGCTCGCGGAAGAGAAGGGGCTTCAGTTTTCTTTTTCCTCCTCGGTCGGGGAGGCGCGGGCAAGTGTTGATACGCAGAAGTTTCGGCAGGTGATTCAGAATCTCATAGACAACTCCATTAAGTATACCGAGAGAGGCTGGGTTAAGGTTTCTTTGGATGTCGACAAATCAAAGAAGTTTTTGGTGGTTAGTGTTGCCGATTCCGGCAGAGGAATTCCCAAAGAACTTTTGCCAAAGCTTTTCCAGCAGTTTTCGCGCGACTCATCGGTGGCGAAGATGATTCAAGGGACGGGGCTCGGGCTCTATATTGTTCGCCAGATTGTTGAGGCTCATCAGGGACGAGTGTGGGTGGAATCTTTGGGCGAGGGGCAGGGAAGCATCTTTTATGTTGCCGTACCGATGTTGGTTTGACAAAAAGGGCTTAAACTTACGAGATCGTAACTCGTTAACGAGTTACGATCTCGTAAGAGTGTTTTGCTTACTCCGTCATTGCTTTTATTATTCCCTCTGATTCGTTATAATCAGAGCATATGGAGCGAAAGAAATTTGTTATTCTTATCGCGGATGACAATCAGGATTTTTTGGATATTCTTATCGCGAAGCTTACCCGAGAGAAGTTTGACGTGCATACGGTTACGGACGGACGGGAGGCGATTGAGATGGCAAAAGAATTACGTCCCGACCTTCTTATTCTTGACCTTGAGATGCCCGTTATGGGAGGAATGGAAGCGTTTTTTGAACTGCGAAAAGACTCGCGCTTCAGCAAGTTGAAGGTTGTGTTTATTACGACTCACGGGGATGACTCGGAGAAGACCGCGTGGGTGGACGACAAGTTCGCGCGGGAGGAGGGGATACGGGATTTTATCCGCAAGACCGACGACCTTGATTCAATCGTGAAACAAATTTTGCGAATATTACGTGTTCCCGCGGGAGCATAATTTTTTTGTGTTTAAGATGAGCTCTGCAACACCAAAGCAAAAAATTTTTATTGTTGAGGATAATCGCTTTCTCGCGATGCTTGTTTCCGAGAAGCTCCGCTCGGAAGGAATGGAAGTTATTACCTGTTTTGAGGGAGCGGATTGCGTGAAGAAGGCGGAGGAGATGAAACCGTCGCTTGTTCTTCTTGACCTTCTTTTGCCCGGTTCCATTGACGGGTTTGGAGTGCTTTCCAGATTGCGGAAGTCAAAGATTACTAAAGATGTTCCGGTTGTTGTTCTTACGAATCTTGAGGGAGGGGAGGATGTGGAGAAGGCGGTAAAGCTTAAGATCGGCGGGTATCTTGTGAAGGCGCATACCTCAACCGCTGAAATTGCCTCCCGGGTAAAGGACGTGCTGGAACATAAAGATAAGCTATTCCAACTTGCCGACGTTTCTTCTTCCCCATCTCCAACACAGGATAATGTGGAAGAAGCGCGTTCCAAGCTTGCTGTGGAGCGTTCTTTGGTACTGAAGGCTTCCATTGACAAGGCGCTTGTTAGACCGGAGGAACTTTCCATTATTACACTTGTTGACGAGCTTGTTCAGTATGCTTTTTTCTCCCGCGCGTCGGATATCCATGTTGACCCGGAGGACGGGAAGATGCATATCCGATTTCGCGTTGACGGAGTGATGCGGGAGATGTTTTCATTTCAGAAAGAAATTCAGTCAGAGGTTATTACACGTATCAAGGTTCTTTCCGGTTTGCGAACGGATGAGCATCAGGCCGCGCAGGACGGGCGGTTTAAGGTTTCCATTGAAGATGTTGGGGATGTTGATGTTCGTGTTTCTATCGCCCCCACTTATTACGGAGAGAATTGCGTGATGCGTCTTTTAGCCGACCAATCCGAAGGATTTACGCTTGAGACGCTCGGGTTTTCCGGAAGCAATTTGAAGGTGGTGCATAAGGCGATTCGGAAGCCGTATGGCATGGTGCTTGCAACAGGCCCTACCGGTTCGGGAAAGACGACGACGCTTTACGCGATTCTCCGAAAACTAAATACTCCCGAAGTTTCGGTTATTACGATTGAGGACCCGATTGAGTATTCAATTAAGGGAATTGATCAGATTCAGGTTAATCCTCTCACGAATCTTACGTTCGCGGCGGGTTTGCGCTTTATTCTGCGACAGGACCCCGATATTATTATGGTGGGAGAGATTCGGGATGATGAGACTGCGAATATCGCGATTAACGCGGCGATGACCGGACACTTAGTTTTGTCCACGCTTCATACCAATGACGCGGCGACGACTCTTCCGAGGCTTATAGATATGAAAATTGAGCCGTTTCTCGTCGCGACAACCGTGAACATCGCCATTAGCCAGCGCCTTGTCCGCACGATTTGTTCTTTTTGTCGCGTTCCAAAAAAACTTACGGATATTGAGTTTGAAAATCTCAAGGAGTTTATGCCGGATTCGATTTTGAAGGGAAAGAAATCGTTTTTTTATGGAAAGGGATGCGACCATTGCGGGGATTCCGGATATCGCGGGAGGGTCGGCATTCATGAAGTGATGGAGATAACGGAGGAGATTCGCAATCTTATCATGAAGCAGGCGAACGCGAATGATATCAAGGTCGTGGCAGTAAAAGCAGGGATGAAGACGCTTCTTGAGGACGGGTTTTCCAAGGCGATGGAGGGGATTACGACGATTGAGGAGGTTCTTCGGGTTTCAAGGGATTAGAACATTAGTTGTAAGTTGAAAATTTTAAGTTGAAAGGAATACATATGTTGTTTTTATCGGTTCCGGTGCAGGAAAAAATTAATTTCGCGAGGCATTTGCATTTGACCGTAAAGAGCGGGCTCGCTCTCGTTGACGGCTTGAAGCTCGTGGAGAAGCAGACTTCTTCGGGTTCGCTTCGGAAGATTATTTCCCGTCTTGTCGCCGACCTTAACAGCGGAAAGTTTTTGTCGGAGGGACTTTCGCGGTATCGGAGCGTGTTCGGCGATTTTTTTATCAGTATCGTCCAAGTTGGAGAGAAGAGCGGAAAGCTTTCGGAGAACCTTCTTCATCTTTCTCTGGAATTGCGAAAGAAAAAGGAGCTTCAATCAAAAATTGTTGGGGCGCTTGTGTACCCCATCATTATTTTTGTCGCTACGATTGGAATTACTATTTTTCTTGTTTTCTTTATTCTTCCCAAAATTCTTCCGGTTCTGCAGGATTTGCATGTCGCGCTTCCGCTTAGCACTCGTATTCTTATTTTTATCGTCAATATGTCCACGCAATTTGGTTTGTACATATTGGGCGGAGGTATCATTCTTCTTATTTGCGTTCGAGCGCTTTTTCAGTTTTCTTTTGTACGATTCTTTTTTCATCGGATAGTTCTTTATATTCCGATTGTTTCCGGTCTTACGCGGCGCGTTACGTTGGTTGATTTTTCCCGTTCATTCGGACTTCTTTTGCAAAGCGGAGTTTCTATCGTTGACGCGCTTACGATTTCCGCCGGTACGATTCGCAATCTCTATTATCGCCAGCTCATTCTTTTTTCCGTGGAACATGTTCGCAAGGGAGAACAGGTCGCTGATTATTTTGCGAAACATCAGTATCTTTTTCCCATTATGTTTTCCAATCTTTTGAAGATTGGGGAGAGTACCGGGCATCTTGAGTCTAATTTGTTTTACCTTTCGGAGTATTACGAGGGCGAGGTGGACGATAGTGTGCGAGGTCTTACCGCTATTATGGAACCTCTCTTACTTCTCTTTATGGGACTTATGGTTGGATTTGTCGCCATCTCTATTATTTTGCCGATTTACAAAATTTCACAGCCGGCGGTATAGCTTATAGATTAAAATATTTTTCATAATTTATAGACTTTTTCAAGATTTACGTTATGCGTCTACAAGCTAAAAGCTACAAGCTAAAAGCTAAAGCCCCGTTAGAGAGCGTTGTTGCTCACAATGGGAACAAAAGCCAAGCAAGAGAGCGCGGGGCTTTGTCCTCTCTAACGGGGCTCACCCCGTTAGAGAGCGTTGTTGCTCACAATGGGAACAAAAGCCAAGCAAGAGAGCGCGGGGCTTTGTCCTCTCTAACGGGGTTTACGCTTATTGAGGTTCTTCTTGCTATGGGAATATTCGGGCTTTTGTTTGGACTTGGAGTTCCCTCTGTTTACCGGATGTATCGCGGATTTGTTTTTTCATCCGAAGTTCAGAAGTTCGCGGACGCTCTTCGGACGGCGGAGGCGCGCTCGTTTACGAATCAGTTTGGCAAGTCGCACGGGATTTTTATTCAATCAGACTCTTTTTTTGTTTTTCAGGGCGGTTCGTTTGTAAGCCGTGATGTTCAATATGATGAAACGTACGCGCGAGCGGATGGCATTTCTGTTTCGGGACCGCAGGAGATTGTTTTTTCGCAATTTTCAGGCGCTCCGTCTCTTTCGGGCGTGTGGATTTTTAGCAACGAGGCCGTTTCTTCAACACTTTCCTTAAATTCGCAGGGCGCGCTTTCGTGGTGAGCTTTTGTTATGCTTTCCTTTTTTAATAAACAATCTTTTTGCCGTGATTCTTCTTCCGGGCAGGTTCTCATGGAAATTCTTGTCGGAATTTCTCTTTTGGTTTTGGGCGCGGGACTTGGTTTTACGCTCATGAGCGGAGCCCGAAGCGTTCTTAAGGACAGGACGCAGAGCGTTTCGGCTAATTATTTGGCTGACGAGGGGGCGCGCGCGGCCAAATCGATTCTTCTTGGTAATTGGAGTTCGGTTGGTGACGGGACGCATGGTCTTTTGTATTCCGATGGAATTTGGAGTTTTTCGGGAAGCCAGGACGTTCAGGATGTTTTTACCAGAACGATTCAGGTTACGAGTATTGATGAGAATAAGAAGGAGGCTGTGGCGCGAGTTTCTTGGATGGCTGACCAAGGAAGAGGTGTGTCTGTTGAATATCCCACGGTTGTTACCAATTGGAGCGAGGTTTTGGGCGGAGGCGGAGGAGCCGGAGGTGGCGGAGGAAGTGGAGGAGGAGGAACAAGCGGAGAGGATGTGTGCGGAATTGTTTCGGGAAATTGGAGCCGTCCGCGCGTTATCGCGAGCGTTGACCTCGGCTCCGGAAGAAGCGGTACCGATATCGCTTACCGAAACCAGCTGTTGTATGTTTCAAGCGTTGCCTCTACCGCATCAAAAAAGGATTTTTCCATTTTTGATGTTTCAAGTTCCACTTATCCTCGGTTGCTCGGAGAGGTTGATACGGGAGGAGGAATCAACGAGTTTGTGATAAACGGCAATTACGTCTACGCGGTTTCTTCCGATAATTCCAAAGAATTTGTCGTGATAGATGTTTCCAGTTCAACGAATCCTTTGATGATCGCGAGCAAGGATTTAGACGGTGGCGCTGACGGGAATTCGGTCGCGTATTACGGAGGGTACGCGATTGTGGGGCGGCCACATTCTTCCTCAAAAGAGCTTGTGGTTTTGAATGTTACATCTTCCACTTCGCCTGTTGTTTCCAATGAAGTTCATATTAGCGATTCTGTTTTAAACATATACGCGTTTCAGGAGAAGCTTTATTATAGTTATTATGACGTGACGGACGATATTGGAATTCGGAGTCTCGCGAGTCTTCCTTCCATTCCGTTTTTGGGAAGTTGGGACGTTGGCGAGGACGATATCGGCTCTTTTTTTGCCGAATCGTCTTCCGCGTTTTCTTTGGGGGGCGTATTTGGTGAGTTGGCGTATTACGGCAATGGGTCAAGCGACGATTCTTTTTCTCTTTTTGACAGTTTTGACGCGGATGGAGAAGTGAACGACTTGATTGCTTCGGGAGATTATATATTTCTCGCGACATCGGACGCTTCTTCCGAATTTCAGGTTGTGAACAAGAACAATCCCAGCTCTCTTTCTCTCCTTGGTTTTTTGAATCTTCCCCAAGAGGCGACCGGTATTACTTGCGCGGATAACAAGATATTTCTTTCCCTAAGAAGCAATGATTCGGTGAGAATTATCGGACCGGAATAGCTTATAGATTAAAATAATTTTCATAATTTATAGACTTTTTCAAGATTTATGCGTTTACAAACTAAAAAGGGGATTTACCCAGCACCACTTTTTAACGTAAAAAGTGGTGCTGGGTTTACTCTCATTGAGGTTCTTTTGTACGCGGCTCTGCTCTCGCTCTTTTTCGGGTTTTCAATTGTTTCAACGATTAATATTTTTTCCATGAACCGATTGTTTCTTGAGCGCACCGAAGTGTTGCAGAATCAGGAATTTATTCGGCAGAAAATTAGATGGGCATTTCATCAGGCGCGAGAGATTTCCGTACCCTCTCCAAACTTAAGTTCAGCAACGAATCTCACCCTTACCGCTTATGATTCTTCATTGAACCCGATTTCATTTTCTTTTTCATCCAGCAGTCTCTTGCTCTCGCTTTCAGGCGGAGAGCTTGTTCCTTTAGAGGGAGGCAGAGTTCGGGTTGCCAGTTTTCTCGCGGACCATCGGAGTTCCAGTCAGACCTCCTCAACGCTTATGGTTACAATCGGTTTGCAAAGCAGGCAAGACCCTCGTGTTTCTTCAACAGTTGTTTATTCACTTTCCTTTCCATGAAAAAAGAAGAAGGATATATCGCGATTACAAGCGCTATTATTGTTTCCCTACTTCTTTTGGGTTCGGCGCTTTTGATTAGTTCCGGAAATTTTTCCGGATACGCGAATTCCCAGCTGTTTGAGGCAAAGGAGATAGGATATTCGGTTTCGGAGGGTTGCGTGAATTATGTCCGTTTGAAACTTTCTTCCGGCGCGTACGCCGGAGGAGAGACGATTTCCATTTCTTCTTATTCGTGTATTATTTCTTCAGTTCAGGATCAGGGGACGACCTATCTTTTTCAGGTTAGCGTGACGGTGAGAAATACGATGACGAATTTGAGGATTGTCTTAAATAAACTGAATCTTTCCATTGGAGAATGGAGGGAGATTCCATAGAACAAATGCCCACTAATCTACACCCACCAAACTACAAATTATCCGAATCTACAAATTACTACGAATATGCGTAACACACATCACTTTCATTTGAAGAAGTTCGTAGATTCGGATTGTTTTGTAGTTTCGGGGGCATCAGGGTTTACCCCGTTAGAGAGCGTTGTTGCTCACAATGGGAACAAAAGTCATGCAAGAGAGCGCGGGGCTTTGTCCTCTCTAACGGGGTTTACGCTTATAGAGGTTTGCATTACGGTCGGGCTTGTTGCTCTTCTTTCGGTTTCTTTGTTTTTTATTGTGAGTCCCGCAAAAAGATTCGCGGACGCGCGCAATCAGAAACGTTTATCGGATGTGAATGCCGTATTGAATGCCGTTAGTCAGAATATCGGAGATTATAAGGGTACGTTTTTTTGTCCTTCAGGACCTATTCCGATCGCAACCTCTACGCGGATGGCTTCCGGGGCGGGGAGTTATAATATTTTTCCCTGTATTTATCCCGCGTATATCCAGCAGATTCCTTTTGACCCTCAAGTAATTGGAGCCCACTTTACGAGTATTTCCGACTACGACCTCGGGTATTTCATTGTTTTGAATACCGCGAATAATCGGGTTACTGTTTCCGCCCCATTCGCGGAGGACGGGGCGAATATATTCGCGACTCGATAAACATTCTTTTTTTGTCTACGTTGATTTGTTTGCGTGCCTCAAACTTTACCGTACGGTAAAGTTTGAGGCACGCTACAGAATGGTATAAACTAAATTAGTACAAACTAAATTACTAGGAACATAGAATAATTTATATGGGAAAAACATCCGTAGACGCAAAACGTCATATGCGTGCGCTTGGCGAACTTTTTCGTGAAAGCAGAACCGTGAGCGATGAGGTTGTTCGAGCGTTTTTTGATGCGTATGAACATCGAAAGTATCTGAAGCAGAGCTTACGACGAATGATGTCGCAAGGTATTGTTCGTCGCAATGCTTCTTCTTATGTTCTTACTCGATTTGGTGTACGTTTTTTTCAGAAGCAGAAAGCTCAAGAATCTTTTTCGCCTGATCTGTGGGATGGGAAGTGGCGTATTATTAGTTTTGATGTTCCTGAGAAATATTGTGATCGCAGATATCGGCTTCGCGCGCTTCTCAAAGAATTTAATTTTTTTCCGCTTCAGAAAAGTGTATGGGTTTGTCCCGCGCATCTTTCTGAAAAATTGTGGAAACTGATTGTGGATGAGCGTCTTCATGCATATTGTAAGGTTATGCTTGTTCAGATTATTGAAGGAGATAAGAATTTGAGAAAGTATTTTAAGCTTTCACAGAAGTAATTTCTTTTGTCGCGTGTTGATAAGTGCCTCAAACTTTACCGTACGGTAAAGTTTGAGGCACTTAAGGAGTTTTGGAAAGCTTGTGATGTTGTGTATTTGTTGCTTGTATTTTTGAATCTTGCTTGTTTTTGGATTCTGTTTGTATTTTTGGATTCTGCTTGTTTTTGAATCTTGCTTGTTTTTGAATCTTGCTTGTTTTTGAATCTTGCTTGTTTTTGGATTCTGCTTGTTTTTGGGCGCTGCTTCTTTTTGTTTTTGATTGTTACTTGTTTTTTTGATGCCGCTTGTTTTTGGATGTTTTTTAGTTTTTAATGGTTTGTATGGCTAACGAAAGTGCGATGCGTATTAAAAAAGTTATATTGGAGGTTCGTGCCGGCACGGGTGGAGATGAGGCAGGGCTTTTTGCTGGGGATTTGGTTCAAATGTATCGCAGGTATGCGGAAAAGCGTGGATGGAAATTTTTGGTTCTTGATGCGAGCGAGAATGCGAGCGGGGGGTATAAGACACTTGTGGGGGAGATGAGCGGTGAGGGCGTGTATGATGATTTGAAAAATGAATCCGGCGTACATCGCGTTCAGCGAGTCCCCTCTACGGAGCGGCAGGGACGCATTCATACTTCCACCGCCTCGGTTGCTGTTTTGCCCTATGTAGAGCCGACCAAAGTTCAATTGAACGAGGGTGATTTGGAAGTTACATTTTCTCGCGCGGGAGGCCCTGGTGGGCAGAACGTGAACAAGGTGGAAACGGCTGTGAGGATTTTGCACAAGCCGACAGGCATAGTTGTCGGGTCGCGGGTGGAGCGTAGCCAGCACGCGAATCGTGAATTGGCGATGAATATTTTGCGGGCAAAACTTTTTGAATTGCAGAGAGAGCAGTCGGTTGGGTCCATTGACCAAATCAGGCGGGAACAGATTGGGTCGGCGGATCGTTCGGAGAAAATACGAACTTACAATTTCCCGCGGGACAGGATTACCGACCATCGCATCGGCAAGAAGTGGGGAAATATAGAGAAGATTATGGACGGGGATTTTGGGAAGATCGCGAGGGAGTTTCAAGAAGGGATAAAGTAATTAATCAGTGAATTTTTTTGCGCAGCGCGAGGGGCGCTTTTGTTCGCGCGCAACTATTTAAGAATTTAAAGATGTAAACATTTCAAGTTTAGAGGACTGGCTAACCGTTTAGGATGTTGATGTCGTTCTGAAAGCGTTTTGCTTTTTGGGCGACCGGCTCCCCGTACACCCAGCGGTAGGTGTACCATCGTTTGCCGGAGTAGTACTGGGCGGCGGCGCAACGTTCTAGAAGAAGCTGTTTGTTTGATGGGTCTTCATTTGAATAGTTTTTGCAGGTTGTTGAATTCAGAGATTCTTTGAGGTAGAGCGCTGTCGCGGCGAAGGCGTCGGCGTTTGACCAGGGGTTTGCCGGATTGCTTCCGGTTACGCGTGAAACTTCTTTTTCATACAGCTTCCATGTGGAGGGAATGAATTGTGCGGGACCCATCGCGCCGCCGTATGAACCGTCCCGAACGATCGGGCACGAGACATAGGCAGAACGCGAATTTTTATCTATTCCCAGTCGTTCCAGGATATTTTCAAAAATTGAAATGTCTGACGGACGCATAACCGTTACTCCGGTTTTCGGATGAATATCGTTGTATTTGCACTGCCCGACGTTTTTTCCAAAGTTTGATTCTTGGTTTAGAATCGCGAGGATGAAGGCGGCGCGAACGTTTGTCGCTTTTTCGGCGAGACGGGCGTATTCGTACGCCTTTTCAAACGTAAGCTCTCCTCCTCCCAGAAGCTGGAAGATTCTTGAACGTATTTGCGCCGCGGTCTCTTTTGATTTTTGGAGCAGTTTTTGATATTCGGATTCTTTTCCTTTCGTTGTCGTGAGAAGCTTTTCCTTTTCTTTTTGAGTTAGAGAGACTGTTTGTTTTTGTACTTCTTGACCGCGTTTCAGATTTTCATTATCTTCTTTCTTTAACGCCAGTTCTTCTTTCTGACTTAGGAGGTCTCCGCGAAGCACTA
The DNA here is from genome assembly GCA_001781035.1 of Candidatus Jorgensenbacteria bacterium RIFCSPLOWO2_01_FULL_45_25b. Classification (GTDB taxonomy): domain Bacteria; phylum Patescibacteriota; class Minisyncoccia; order UBA6257; family GWB1-50-10; genus 01-FULL-45-25b. Next base: position 41,316 of record MFKK01000008.1, read on the forward strand.
CGATTTCTTTGAGCTGAGCGCGAAGATTTTCCTGAACGAGCGCGATATTATTTATGGCGTTAAAAAAGTCGGAAAACTTTTCGTGAGCAAGAAGGAGCTCCATAAATCCCTCCTGGTCGGATTCATCAATTGCCTGAAGCGCTTTTCCAAGCGCTTCCTTGTGAAGGTCTATTTTGTTTTCCGTTTTGTTAATTTGTTTTTGGGTTTCTATGATGTTCAGATTTACTTTTGAAATTGTTATCTCAACCGCTTTGATTTGAAGATTCAGTTTTTTGATATTTGAGTTTAAGGTGTTGATTTCACTTTTTAGACTTGTTCCCTGTTTTTGGTATGTTTGAACTTGTTTTTCCTGTTCGGCAATTTCGCGCTCCAGTTCCGCGAGGCGCGTCTCAAGATCTTCCCGTTGTTCCTTCGCGTTGCTTTCTTCCGCGCGAAGGTCGCTTAAGTCATCAGTTTGCGCGCGCGTTTTCGGAACGAGATTTCCATTTCCAATCCCTCCCACGATCATTATCGTGATTAGAAGAAGCGCCGCGCGCGCCTTGTGTTTACTCATGTTTCTTATCATACTGGATTTTTTTATAACGAAAAACCCCCAACTCGGGGGTTTTAACATCTATCTTATTTCGCGTCTTTTTTCTTTTCCGCTTCTACAATTGGCTTAATCGCTTCTTTCTCTTTCTCCTCCTCGCTTACCGGTTCCGGCGGCGCGACCACCTCTTCTTCTTTGTGTTCCGTGAGTGTGATGATGACGGTTTCCGGCGGAACGAGAATTTTAATTTTGCTTCCCAATTTTAGGTCTTTCACGTGAATCGTATCTTTGTCATTTATGAGATGTTCCAAGGAGATTTGGATGGAGTGAGGAAGGTCGTTTGGCAGAGCCTCCACCTCCAACTCGCTTAATACTTTTACCAAGAGGAGTCCTTGTTTTGTTCCCGGCGCCTCTCCCTCAAATTCAATCGGGATGTGGGTTTGGATTTTTTCATCCATTCGTATCTGGTGAAAGTCCGCTGATATGAAACTTCCTTTAATCGGGTCTGTTTGAACACCTACAATCATGGTGGGAAGCGAATCTTTTTCAAGCAGAATATTGATAACTGTATGTTCCCCAGCTTCTTTATATATATTCGCGAACTCTTTTGATGAGACGGTTATGTGTTTGTTTTCCTTATTGTGTCCGTAGATTTCTGCCGGAAGAAGCCCTTCTTTTCTAAGGGAGTTTGTTTTTTTGCCGAAAATTTCGCGGGGGAGGGCTTTTAGTTGCATATAACCGATGCGAAACTACGAATTTATCCGAATCTACAAATAGCTACGAATACTCCGAGTGCTTTAATTTGTGTTATTTGTGTTGGGTTATTTCTTCTTTTTTATGGTTTTGCGGACGGTTTTTTTCGCTTTTTTCTTTTCCAGGGTTTCCGGTTTTGCTTTCGCGCGGCGGGTGGCGAAGCGTTCGGCGCGTCCCGCGGTATCTATCAGCTGTTGCTTTCCGGTATAAAAAGGATGGCAGTTGGAGCAGATTTCCACCTCTATATTTTCTTTTGTCGCTCCAATAGTAAAGGAGTGCTTGCAGGCGCACCTTATCTTCGCTTCCTTATAATAGGTTGGATGGATGTCTTTCTTCATAATTAACCGATCCGAAACTACGAATTTATCCGAATCTACGAAATCTACGAATTGCTACGAACAGGTGTTATGGTAAGGGTTTTTAAGAAGTTTTGCAAGGGTTTGACTTTTTTTGGGTGGGTTTGCTATGCTTGGCTTGTTTGATGGAGAGCGTCGTCTCTCATCAGACGGTCGCGAGGTGTGTGTCGGAAGTAGGCAGGGGGGCTGAGGTCGCAAGGCCTATGAAGCCCTGGTTGACCGAACGTGGCACACACCAGCACTTTTACATTTTTTTTCGTATCGGAGGATGTTCGTTTTTCCTCCGACGGGAGATCGTGTTTATATCTCCCAAATCGTCGGGGGCGGAAACTTGTTTTCTGCCCCTTTGCGTTTTTGCTTCTTTCCGAATTTCGCCCTCATTACAGAGGGTTGTTTTTTTTATCCCCACACCTTCGTGAGAAGGTGTGGGGATAAATTTGACACGTCGGGCATTCTTTCTCTACAATGACTCTTGCGCTTGAGGTTCTCAATAGAAAGGGCTTTGGGTGGCGGATGAACGGACTTTGACAACTTCAAATCAGCGACCAAAAAATGTAGGAGAGTTTTTTTAGTCATCCGGGATAGATACTATACGAGCGCGGATTGTACGGAGACTTACGCGGAATTATATTTCAGCGGGAGTCTTCGTACTGTCAGTTTTCTGCGTACGTTTGAGGATTTGATCCTGGTCCAGGATGAACGCTGGCGGCGTGGATAAGGCATGCAAGTCGAACGGTGTCAGTGCGAAGCACTGACCGCAGAACAACGCAGAATTGACGCAGACAGTCGCGGAAGAATTTTTTTTCTGCGTAAGTCTGCGTTTGGTCCGCGTATTTCCGCGGTCAATGCTTTGCGTTGACATAGTGGCGAACGAGTTAGTAATACCTTGGAATCTACCTCCGAGTTGGGGATAGCTCTGGGAAACCAGAGGTAATACCCAATAGCACCTTGTGCTTTGCACAAGGAAATTCTAAATTCTAATCTCTAAACTCTAAACAAATTTTAAATTCAAAATCCAAATACTTAAAACAAAACGTTTTGAGTTTCGGGCGTTTGAGTTTTGATATTGTTTAGGATTTAGGAATTAGATATTAGGATTTCCTTGCGTAGAGCGCGAGGTTAAAGGAGCAATTTGCTCGGAGAGGAGCCTAGGTCCCATCAGCTTGTTGGTAGGGTAATGGCCTACCAAGGCTACGACGGGTAGGGGGGGTGAGAGCCCGGTCCCCAACGGCGGCACTGAGACACGGGCCGCACACCTACGGGTGGCAGCAGTCGAGAATATTCCACAATGGGCGAAAGCCTGATGGAGCGACGCCGCGTGCAGGATGAAGGCCTTCGGGTTGTAAACTGCTTTTCTATGGGAGGAAGACGCATCTCACTAAGGCGAGATGCTAAATGACTAATAGCTAATTACTAATTTCTAATCAATTACTAGTGTCAATATGCCAAATGTCTAACATGTTTAGTCATTTAATCATTATGTCATTAGGGTTTGATTAGTTATTAGATATTAGAAATTAGAAATTTTAGCACCGAACTTTAGTGAGGTGCGTTTGACAGTACCGTAGGAATAAGGGGCTGCAAACTTCGTGCCAGCAGCCGCGGTAATACGAAGGCCCCAAGCGTTATCCGGATTTATTGGGCGTAAAGAGCGCGTAGGAGGTTTGGCGGGTCTGTAGTTAAATTTCACGGCTCAACTGTGAAGCTGCTACGGAAACTACCAGACTAGAGGACGTTAGAGGCAAGTGGAACACACAGTGTAGGGGTGAAATCCGTTGATATTGTGTGGAACACCAAAGGCGAAGGCATCTTGCTGGGGCGTTCCTGACTCTGAGGCGCGAAAGCGTGGGTAGCGAAAAGGATTAGATACCCTTGTAGTCCACGCCGTAAACGATGTCCGCTGGCTGTCTCGAGTATCGACCCTCGGGGTGGCGAAGCTAACGCGTTAAGCGGACCGCCTGGGAAGTACGGCCGCAAGGCTAAAACTCAAAGGAATAGACGGGGACTCGCACAAGCAGTGGAGCATGTGGTTTAATTCGATGGTAAGCGAGGCACCTCACCAGGGCTTGAAATTCAGATGAAGATCGTCCGAAAGGATGATTGTCTCACAAGGACATCTGGACAGGTGCTGCATGGTTGCCGTCAGCTCGTGCCGTGAGGCGTTCCCTTAAGTGGGGTAACGAGCGCAACCCCTGTTTCGTGTTATATGTGTCACGAAAGACTGCCACGTCATACGTGGAGGAAGGTGGGGACGACGTCAAATCAGCATGGCCCTTTGATGCCCTGGGCGACACACATGCTACAATGGTTGGTACAGAGGGTTGCCAAGCCGCGAGGCGGAGCTAATCCCTAAAAACCAGCCCCAGTTCGGATTGGAGTCTGAAACTCGACTCCATGAAGTCGGAATTGCTAGTAATCGCGGATCAGAACGCCGCGGTGAATACGTTATCGAGTCCTGTACTCACAAGAACCGCGCCTGGCAGGCGCGTAGACAAGAGGGTTAAAATCCCTTCCTCCGATACTCGATCGGAGCGTAGTTGAAAGGTAGTGGGATGTCGCGAGACATCTTGCGGAGGATCTGGAAACAAAGAACAGCCTATATCAAAAAAAGAGTCGCCGACCTGCGAATGTCCCCGAAAAAGAGTAAAACTCTCTCGGGGCAGGGTGGTGAGCGCAGGGAAGGTATTTCCCCGTTGGCTCGATGTAGGATGTTTAGAAGTGTTTACGCGTTAACCCAGGGAGATCTGATGTCGTCCTCGCCAACGATTTTATATGTGTTATAATCGGTGGGCGAGGTAATGAAACTTACGCGGCGTCAGAAGTCAGCTGGATCATAGTACCCCGCTTAGCGGGAGAAGGGTCCACTCTGTGCAGAAATATGCATCACGAATATGTTCTTGGTCTTGTTGATGGAGAGGGAAGTTTTACCGTTTATATTCGGAACCCTTTGGAAGTAACAGCGCGAAAGCGACGAGTTTTGGTAGAGCCAAAATTCTACATAAAACTTGCGGAGGGAGATAAAGATATTCTTTATACTCTGCAAAAGTTTTTTTCTTGTGGAAATATCTATTTCCAAAAAGATTCTCGTCCTAATCATCAGCATTGTTATCGGTACGAAGTTTCGAAGAGAGACGACTTACGAGAAGTAATTATTCCGTTTTTTCGTAAGCATTCTTTGCGGTTTCCCTCAAAACAACGAGATTTTCTCTTGTTTTGTCGTCTTTTTCGGATGATTGAACAGGGAATACATAAAACTAAGAATGGATTAGAGAAGATGTATCGCATAAAACAGCGTATGCACTAGAGCTCGCGTAGTGCGGGAAATCCGCTCGCTACGCTCCGACGCAAGGTCGGAGAGTCAATCTTGGCAACAAGCATTGGCTTGGGAACATCAATGTCAAGTTTCTGATAGATAATCG
>MFKK01000009.1 GCA_001781035.1 Candidatus Jorgensenbacteria bacterium RIFCSPLOWO2_01_FULL_45_25b
GAGATTTTATCAATAGCAGTTCTTATTCGGCTTGTCGCCTCCTCCCTTCCAAGAACTTGAATAATCTCAAAAGGACTCGGGGAAGTCCGTCTGCCCGAAAGCGCGACGCGTAGGGGCCACAACACCTCTCCCCTTCCCTTCTCATTCGCGAACTTCATAAGATGTTCTTCCGCGTCAGCGCCGAAAGACTCCTCCATAATCGTAAGCATCTCCTCTAAATATGTTCGCGTCTTCTCCAAAGAAACCTCCTTCCATATCAAAAGTTCGGGCGCGTAATCGGGAAGCTCAAAGAAAAAATCCGCTCCCTCCCTAAAATCGGAGAGAAGCCTCATTCGCTCCCGTTCAACCTGAAGCGCTTTTTGAAGCAAAGATTCGTTATGAAACCATGCGTTCGGAATAAACGGGCGCGCAAGCTCCATCAGCCTTTCAAACTCAATATGACGAATATAGTGCGCGTTAAACCAGTCAAGCTTCTCCAAATTAAAAATCGCTCCCCCTTTTTGAACTTTTTTCAGCTGAAACTCTTTCACCGTTTCTTCCCGCGTCAACACCTCCCTGTCATGTTCCGGATGCCAGCCCAAAAGAGCGAGGAAGTTAAACATCGCCTCGGGCAAGTACCCTTTCAAGCGATAATCGCGAAGAGAAGCGTCTCCGAATCGTTTTGAAAGCTTGCTCCTTTTCGCGTCCAAAAGAAGCGGTAGGTGGGCATAGAGAGGCGTCCCAAATCCAAGCGCGCGCTGAAGAAGAATCTGCTTTGGAGTGTTCGCGAAATGGTCTTCTCCGCGAATTACATGCGTAATCTCCATCTCAAAATCGTCAACGGTAGCTGAAAAATTATACAAAGGCGTCTCCAAATCTTTCGCGATAACCATATCCCCCAAAAGACTCATATCAAATTCCGCTCTCCCTCGTATCTCATCCTTAAACTCAACTCTCTCTTCCGAAACCTTAAACCGTATAACATTTTTTACTCCCTGAGCCTGTCGAAGGCTTACTTCTTCAGGAGTAAGCTTCCTGCACGTTCCACCATACGCAAACGCGCGTCCATTCGCCTCATACGAAGCCCTCCTCGCTTCCAAGTCTTCTTTGGAACAAAAACAATAATATGCCTTACCCTCGTCCAAAAGTTTCTGCAGATATGTTTTATAAATCCCCGTCCGCTCCGACTGCCGGTAAAATCCTTGTGGTTCGTTTCGGATTTCGGATTTCGGATTTCGGATTTCCCCGTCTTGCGAGACTGGTCCCTCATCCCAATCCAATCCCAGCCACCTCAAGCTCTCATAAATATCCTCCTCATATTCCCTCGCGGAACGCTCCTTGTCCGTATCCTCTATCCGCAAAATAAACGCGCCTCCATGCTGGCGCGCGAAAAGCCAATTAAAGATAGCGGTGCGCGCGTTCCCCACATGAAAAAAACCCGTCGGCGACGGCGCGATTCTAACCCGTACCAGTTTAGGACTAGCCTCCATGAAGCTAATAATACCCTATTTCCCCCTCCTTATGAACCCTTGACAAAACAAATATATATATTACAATACACAAAGACTTCAACACCCCACGAAAGGAAAGGGTGCAAAATGATAGGGCTTTTTTTGACCAATAGTGGCGAACAAACCCTTCTTCAGGCCGGAGACGTCGTGTTCTTTTACCTTCAATCGAAGACAATGGGGATATCGAGAAACGGACAACCCATTGAAATTCTCGTTGCGAGCGAAAAAGACAACAAACTCTTCTTCGGCCAGATGAGCGCCGAGACGAGAATGTCGGTACTACTTCTCATCTCGGCACTCACCGGACTAATTTGTACCAAGATTACGTCCGAAAACAAAAATCTTGAACTCTTCCAACTCGTCGCCCCGAGCTAACGGACGACAAAACCGAAAAAAGTTCTCGGAGAAATCCGAGACTTTTTTATTTCATTAGTTGGTCAGCCCGTTAACTGAGAAATCGCCAATTTAATCATTAAATCATTCAAAATTGCCTGCCCCGTAGCTCCGTCATTCACCAAAGGTGAAAACGGATACTTCGGAGATTGAAAATTCTAAATTCATTATTCAAAAAATTTCTTTATAATTTGAAGTTTGTGATTTATTTGGGTTTTGGGATTTGTGATTTGGGCTTTAGTTACACGCTTACCCCCACCAGTTTCAAAATTTCCTTTCCGACAATCTCCGCCGCCTTCGGCTTCGCGAATCCCTCCGCGACCGCCGCCATTGAAATCGCCGTCTGCTTATGAAGCATCTTCTCAACTTCGGAAAGTAAAATATGCACCTTCAAATTTTCTTCCTCAAGAATAAGAGCGGCTCCCGTAGCCGCGTACTCATACGCGTTCGCCCTCTGGTGGTCATTCGCCGACTCCTTTAAGGGAATAAGAATCGCGGGCTTTCCGAAAGCGGCGAGTTCAAAAATGGTTCCGGCCCCCGATCGCGCGATAACGACATCTGCGGCATTCAACGCGATCTTCATATCTTTTGAAGAAAGATAGTCCTTCAAAAGATACTTCCCGCGAACCTCTTCGGAGAGGCTCCGAAGCGTAATCTGAAGAACCTCCTGTATGGAGGCAACATGCGCCCTGCCAACCTGATGCAGTACCTGCGCGCGCGGAAGAAGCTCTCCTAAACTATCAAGAATAAATGTGTTAATACGAAGCGACCCCTGCGACCCTCCAAGAATAAGAAGCAGGGGCTCCTCGGGGCGAAATCCAAAATAATGCTTCGCGGAAACCTGGTCTACCAAATCTTCCATAAGGTTGGACCGAAGAGGATTTCCGGATATAAAGACTTTGGATGAAGAAAAAGCCGAAAGGGCGGACTGAAAAGAAACCCCTATTCGTCTCGCGAAGCGGGCGGAAATCACATTCGTAACCCCGGGTACCGCGTCGGATTCGTGAATCAAAACGGGAATACGATAAAACCACGCGGCAAACACGACAGGCACCGTTCCGGGTCCCCCTTTGGAAAAAACAACATCCGGCATGGCGACATACAGCCACACGAGCGCCTGAAATATACTGATGATAAATGTTGGAACATCTATGATGTTTCCAACATCAAGGTATCTCCGCATCTTGCTCGGAAGAATCGGATACACCTTAATATATCTATCCTCAAAATCAGCCTCAAATCCCTTAATCTGTCCGGCAAACGAAATATCAATCTCCCCGTCCCCTACTCTCTTTAAATAATCATGAACGCCAAGAACGGGATAGATGTGTCCGCCCGTTCCTCCCGCGGTTAAGAGCACCCGCACATGTTTTTGAACTAAGATAGGCATAGAAAATAAATCTCTAATCTCTAAACACTAATCTCTAAAGATTAAGTTTTGATATTTGAGTTTTGATATTGTTTAGAGCTTAGAGATTAGAATTTAGAGATTAAACAATTACCGTCTGTACCTTGATATATTTATTATAACCCCGCTCATCAAAAGAAACATAGCAAGCGACGTTCCTCCATAACTCACGAAAGGAAGAGGCACGCCGGTAAGAGGAAGAACGCCTGAAATCGCTCCGATATGAACAAACACCTGCAAACCCAAAAGAGAACTGAAACTCACGCAAAAAAGCTTCGCGAATTGATGAGAAACCTTCCGCGCGATTAAAAGTCCCCGAAGCACGAGAAAAAGAAAGAGCGAAAGAAGGGTTGCCGATCCGACAAACCCAAGCTCCTCCGCGATAACGGCGAAAATTGAATCTCCTAGCGGTTCGGGAAGATATTTCAGCTTAGTCGTGGACTTGCCATACCCAACGCCAAAAATTCCTCCCGAACCAATCGCAGTCATCGCCTGATTGATATGATACCCCTCTCCCAAAGAGTCGGACGCTTCCGGATGAAAAAAAGTAAGAATTCTTTTTAACCGATACGGAGTGAAATAAATAATAGTGGAAACACCGACCGCGCCCACAAAAAGAAGTAGGAAAAGAAAGCGCAACCGCGCGCCCGCGACAAAATAGGTAATAAAAGTCGCGAAAAAAATAAGCACAAAAGTAGTGGTGGAGGGCTGTTTGATAAGCAAGAGTCCGACCGCTCCTATAAGAATGAGGAGAGGAAGAAATCCTTCGGTAAAACCGGTTAACCGCTTCTCATGTTTGCTCGCCCAAAAAGAAACGTACAAAAGAAACGAAAATTTCAAAAGCTCGCTTGGCTGAAACGAAAAACCGCCAAAGGCAAGCCATCTCGTCGCTCCCTTCGCGCTAAGCCCGAGAGGAGTAAAAACCAGAAGGAGAAAAAGAACGCTCACAACAAGAATCGGAAGCGCGAGCTTCTCCCATCGCCGGTAATAAAAAGAGGAGGCGAAAAGAAAAGCAAAAAGACCGATTCCCAAACCGTTCATCAGCTGGCGCTTAATATAATAGTAGCTGTCTCCGAAGCGAACCTGCGCCAAATCGGAAGAGGCGCTGGAAAGCATGACAAAACCAAAAATCAAAAGAAAAAGTAAGACGCCGGTAAATAAATAATCCGGCGGAGAAGTGGGACGAACGCTTGTAACATTAAAAAACTTCTTCATATTATCTCATCATAGGATAAAGCCCGTTTCCCGAAAAATGAGACGAAAAAACTCCGTCCTGCAAAATCGGCCTGCCGTTTACAAACACTCTAGAAATAACATCGTCGCGAACCACCAATAAATCCGCGAAACTCCCCTCTTTAATAGTCCCCCGCCCCGCCATTCCAAACTTTCGCGCGGGAAGGGAGGTTAGTCGGGAAATAATGCTTCCAAAAGAAATTCCCGAACTATCGCTAAGCGCGCGAAGCTTCTGAATGCTAAAACGATCGGAAGCGGGAAGAGAATCCTGAAGCGTAAGCGCTCCTCCAAAAGAAAGAAGGGACGAGGAAGAAAGAGCAAGAAGAGAAAGAATGTCCCTCTCCCGCGCGTCCCGGCAAAGACAAACCGCCTTCAACCGAGATTCATTCATAAGTTTCAAAAACGCCTCCTCAAAAGAAACTTGAAAAATGGAAGAAAGCTCCGAAAGAGACTTTCCCAAAAAAGGCAAAAGGTGCGAGGGAACATATCCAAGATATATGTCCCTCTCCTTAAACGAACGAAGATGAAGCAAAAGCTCGCGTTTCGCGCGGGGAGAACGAATCATTTCAAGCATCGTGTCAAACGAAGTTTTCTGAAAAGAAGCGGGCAAAAACCGATACAAGGGAAGCGAAACAAACTCCGAAAGGGAAAAATCAAACAGCGCCTCAATGCTGGAACCCGCGGTATCAAGCATCTCCCGAAGACCCTCCCACTCGGAAGAAGAGAGGAGAGAGGGGCGAACTTGAGAAATTTGAAGAGAAACAGAGGTCTTCCGCGCGATCTGCAACAACCGTTTAATTTTTGAAAAAACATCTTTGGAAGAATCCCGAACGGCAACATGCACGGAAAGAACGCGCCCGCGGGAAGAAAGAATCTCGGCAATCTCCTCAAACAAAGGAGTAAAAAGGAAAGAAGCGTCGTCCTCCGAAGAAAGGCCAAACGCGCCCTCTTTTAATCCGACCGATAAAAGGTTTCTACACGCGACAAGCTCGGAATCGGAAAGGTCGCGAGCCTCGTTTCCTAAAAAGGGATGCAAAAGATTTGAAGAACCAAAAAGAGTGCCGACATTCAAAAGAAGTTTCTGTTTTTTTATCTCCTGAAAAAATTCCCGAAACGAAAGCCAATTGCACGTAAAAGAAGAATCGCCATACGGCCGGTACAAATATTCAAAAAAATCTTTGCATGTGGGAGCGAGCGAAAGCCCAAAATTTCCGGCAACAACGCTTGTGATTCCGCACTCAATCAAACGGCGCTGAAGTTCGTGCGAAGAAAACCCGAAGTAATGGTCTATATCGGAAGAGGTGTCAATAAAGCCGGGCAGAATATACGCGCCGGACGCGTCCACCTGGCGAAAAATAGAGGTCTTGGAAAAACTGCCGATGCCGACAATCGTATTCCCCTTCACAAGAATATCCTTCCGCTCGGGTTCCGAATGTATACCGTCATACACAAGACCATTTTTTATAAGTGTGGGCATAACAAGGAATTTCTAACTCCTAATTTCTAAAGTATTCGTAGACCTGTGGTGAGGTAAGCGAAGTCAAACCACTTGTAGTTTGGTGGACGTCACGCGAACCTCTCCAAAAAGAACAACACCAGCCCGAAAACGGCCATAACGGCGGAAACAATCCAGAAACGCATCGTAACCTGGCTCTCGTGCCAGCCAATCGCCTCAAAATGATGATGAATGGGAGCAGAACGAAACACTCTCTTACCCCTTATTTTTTTGCTCACAACCTGAACAATGACGGAAAAAGACTCCAAAAGAAGAATAAAAGCGAAAAAGGGAAGAAAGAGCGCGGTATTCGTAAGCATCGCCACAACGCCAAGCGTAATTCCCAAAGACATTGAGCCGGTATCCCCCATAAAAAACCGCGCGGGATAAATGTTAAACCACAAAAAAGCGAGAAGAGCTCCCAAAATAGCGGCATTCATAACGGCAAGATTGTATCTTTGCAAAATAAAAGAAACAATAACCATCGCCCCAAAAGCAAAAAAAAGAGTTCCGGCGGCAAGCCCGTCCAACCCATCGGTCTCATTCGCGGAAAAAGCGGTCGCGACCAAAATAAAAACAAATACAAGAATGTACCACGGCCCCAACGAAAAAGTTCCAAAAAAAGGAACGGAAAAAACATCCCAGCCCAAACGATAATAAAACCAAAAGGCGCCGAGAAGAGCGACAAAAGAATAGAGAAGAATACGGTGAAAGACCGAAAGACCTCCTCCCTTTTTCCCGATTCCAAATACTCCCAAAAGGTCATCAGCCATGCCAAGAAGCGCGGCGAGAAAAAGCGCGGCGAGGGGCAAATAGGTCTCCGCCCGATCTACAAAATTAAAATACTCCGCGAACCCGTTCAAAAATCCCTTAAACGCGAAAAAGAAAAGAGCGATACCCAATACCGTAACCCATACGATAACCCCCGCCATCGTAACAGTGCCTGACTTTCCCTTATGAAGCTGATGAAACACGGGAGCCGAACCGGCATCCCGAATGTTTTTTTTTCTGATATCAAATTTCTCAAGAAAATAAAGCGCGATAGGCGTCAAAAAGAGCGCGACCAAAAACGAAAGCGCGAACATAATCAATACCCTAACCGCCTCAAAAATAATCATATGTTAACATTAAATAAACCTTAAAAGATATACGCGTTCTCCGTCCACTCCATAAGCCTCTTCGCGTCAAGAACGCGGTTCCTGCTTCCAAGAAGAATCATAACAACTCTAGTGTCCTGAAACGTAAAGAAGGCCAGAAGGTTTTCTCGCGCGCCGGGCGAGGTGCCCGTCTTCCCTCCCAAAAATCCCTCATCGGAAACAAAAGGATTGATATTATAAATAGTCTTACTCTCCGTTCCGTTGGTCGGCTGAACAAGAAAGTTGTGAAGACGAGTCCAGTTAAAAATGTCCGGATGTTCCTGAAGAATGTATTTCGCGAGCCGAAGCATGTCGCTCGCGGTTGAAAAACTTAAATTTGAAAGCCCCGAGGCCCCCTGAAACATCGTCCTCGTCATCCCAAGCTCCATCGCCTTCTTGTTCATAAAAGAAACAAACATCTCGGTTCCCCCCAAAAAATCCTCAAAAGCAACCGCGGCGTCATTTGAAGAAGAAAGAAGCATAATCTTCAGCAAATCCTCCGAAGAATATATCTCTCCAATCTGAAGCCCGCCAGCGACGCCCTCGGTCGCGACTGCCCGCTCGGTAATGGGGATGTTCTTGGAAAAACCAATCTGCTCAAACACGACAACCGCGGTCATAAGCTTCGCAAGCGATGCGGTAGGCCAAGACTTATACGTTTCCTGATGATAAAAAGGAAAGGAATCGTCCAACGACTGCAAAAGCACCGCCTCCGAAGAAAGCGCGGGGTCAAGCACATCCCACTTGCGGATGGGAAGAACAGAAACTCGCTCGTGCGCGACATCCGTAAGAGACGCGGCGTACAACGACTCCTGTGTTTGAGGAAGAGTCTTGGATAAAAAAGATTGGGAAGAACCGACGGAATGATTCGTCAGATACAAATTTCTGGTAAAAAGAAGAGTAACAATCAAAGCCCCTGTTAAAAAAAATGCTCTCCAAGGTGTATTCATAAGATTATTTATTATGACACGGCTGGCTTAAAAGAATCGCTCTTGTTCTGTTCCTGAAATCGCGTAAGCATTCCCCGATATGTTTCATACTCGGGCAGATCCTTAACTTTCCGCAATCCAAGATGTTTCAAAAAATCAAAACTCGCCTCGTACTGATACAACGCGCCCTTCTTCTCCTCTCTTCTTTCTATAAGACCGCGAAGAAGAAGATTTCGCAATATGAAAGAAGAATTTACTCCGCGGACATAATCAATCTCGGCGCGGGAGAGGGGCCCGAGATACGCGACAATGGAAAGCGTATCAAGCGCGGCGGGAGTAAGTTCTTCTTCCAAATCTCCCCGAATAAGTTTCTGAAAGATAAACGCGAACTCCGGCTTCGTAACAAGCTGAACCTGCCCCATTAGAAGCTTTGTTTCTAACGGGGCCTGCCGAAGCTTTGCTTCTAATGGGACATATTTTTCCTTCCAAAGAAGCGTAAGTCCCCGTTTTGAATCTTTTTCCAACGTCTCTTGCAACTCCCGCAACCCGAAAGAAACCTCCTCCTCCGAAATTCCTAAAACGGAAGCAATCTTCAAAACGCTCACGGCCTCCCCATGATAAAAAAGAAATGCCTCAAGTTGCGCGGAAAACGGAAGTTTTTGTTTGTGGTTCATTCGTTGTTGTTTTTCGTTTTTCTCTTTTATTTTTACACTTTCCACGCATCTCATTCTACATCATGAGACGCTTTCTTCGCAACGAATATACTCCCGAAAACTTCATCCTGATTCACGCTCGCCACGGAATCTTTAACCAAATGAAGAACCGCGAGGAAGAGAACAACAAGCTCCGATTTCGTCTTCTTATCATGAAAAGAGTGAAGAGAGGTTGGGTTGAAAGAAATACGCCTCAACATCTCCTCAATTTTCTCCTTCAAATTAATAACCTCATTCCGAATTTTTTGAACGGGAAGCAACGTCTTCTCAAGCTCTCCGAGTATGCGCGCGGTCGCGGAAAGCAATTCCGCCGAAGTAATGGAAGCGGGAGGATAAAAAACCGGCTCCTTCGTCATCAAAAATTCCCTGCCAACCATCCGCGGCTTCACGCGCCAAAGCTGAAGAATGTTTCGCTTCGCTCCCTTCAATTCCTGATACAAAAGCAGGCGCGTCTCCAAATCGCGAATACTCTCCTCCTCCTCATCTTCAAGTTCAAGCGACGGTAAGAGTGCTTTTGATTTTATAAGAAGTAGGCGGGAGGCGATGATAAGAAAATCCGCGATAATCATTTTCAAATCATCTTCATGTTCTTTTACTCCCTGAGCCTGCCAGCCCCGAAGTAAAGCCCCTCGGGGTCTAAGGGATTCAATGTCCTTTATTCCCTGAGCCTGCCAGCCCCGAAGTAAAGCCTCTCGGGGTCGAAGGGATTCAATGTCCTTTATTCCCTGAGCCTGTCGAAGGGATTCAAAGTCCTTTATTCCCTGAGCCTGTCGAAGGGATTCAAAGTATTTCAAAAAATCGCCCGTAACTTCAGCTAAACTTAAAGCGGAAATCGGAAGCTTCTTTTCTTCAACAAGTTCCAAGAGTTTTTGAAGAGGGCCCTGGTACGCCTCTGTATGCACCGCGAAAGACATAGGGTAATGATATAATAAACACGCGCATGTTTAAATCCCTAAATCTTCGTCGTATAACCCCCGAACTCGTCCTCCGCCTCGGCCTTGCGGGAACCTTCCTGTACGCGGGAATCTCCTCTCTCGCGAATCCGTCAAACTGGATAGGCTTCATTCCCCAATGGACAGAAACCCTCCTGCGTCTCCCGCGCGAAACATTGCTTTTGGGACATGGCATCCTTGAGCTTCTTCTCGCGCTTGCTCTTATACTCGGCATCGCGAAACGCGCCACGGCCCTAATTATTTTTTTTGATATCGCCCTTATTATCCTTCTTTATGGAATAGATGACGTAACCTTCCGCGACTTCGGTCTTCTTATGATGTCGCTCGCGCTCTTCTTAAGTAATAAAAAAAAGCCCCCGCCTGAACCAAGTCAAAAAACGGGGGGGGCTCCTTGGATCTTTCGGTGAGACAGGAGCCTACCTGCCCTCCTACTCTCCAAAGAACCTTATGTGTTGGTGCCGGCCCCGCTGAGGCCGGGCCCGCGTTGTCCGTCTCTATATAACAAAATGACAAAAAATCCCCATCCCGTCAACCAAAACAACTCCCCGCATCTTGTATTTTACCCTGAGCTTGTCGAAGGGCTTCCCTCACCCGTGCCTCACCACAATAATATCTCCATCCCTCATTTCATACTCCTTTCCCTCCACGCGCAACTTCCCCTTCTCCCGCGCCCCGCTCCATCCTCCGCATGACAAAAAATCATCATACGAAACCGCCTCCGCGCGAATA
>MFKK01000010.1:0-16198 GCA_001781035.1 Candidatus Jorgensenbacteria bacterium RIFCSPLOWO2_01_FULL_45_25b
TACAAAATATATTTATGAAAATACATATTGTTGAAAAAGAACTTTCTTATGTAATGGGCGGGATTTTTTTTGAAGTGCAGAATGAACTTGGACGATTTTGTAAGGAACGTCAGTACGGAAATGTATTAGAAAGAAAACTTCAAGAGCGTGATATTTCTTATAAGCGAGAACTTCCTCTTCCGATTCAGGATAGAGTGTCTAATTTTATTGATTTTCTTATTGAAGACAAGATTCTCGTCGACTTAAAAGCAAAGCCGATTCTTACTCGAGATGATTTTTCTCAAATGAAGAGATATTTGCATGTTTCTCAATTAGAATTAGGTTTGGTTGTTAATTTTCGAGATCGATATTTGAAACCAAAACGTGTTTTAAATTCGAAGAGTTTTGTAGATTCGGATAAGTTTGTAGTTTCGGGGGTGTCGGGGCAGGCGATGCTTGTTACGATGCTTTTTATCAGCGGGCTTATTTTGACTTCCACAATCATCGCGGGGCTTCTTGTGTTTTATCAGGTTCGGCAGAGCGTGGATACCGAAAGTTCGGCGCGGGCGATTTTTGCCGCTGACGCCGGAACAGAAGCGTCTCTTTATTGTTATCGGCACGTATTTCATCCGGGAGAGGATGAAACTGTGGATTTGAATACTGTGTGCAGTAAAACGAATCAAGCGCTTACGGGGCTTCCCGGTTCTCCGAAATATTCCACGACACTTGAATTTAAGGGTGCTGACCCTCTTAATCCCGAAGGATTTTATGTTACATCGGAAGGAGTAACGGGATCGGCGGGAAGAAGCACGAGAAGGGTTCTTCAGACGTTCTTTAAGATTAAATCGTAGGTTGCATCAACGAATGATTTGATGTTGGGCTTTTGTTATTCTATACTACTTCTATGATTACGAAGGCGATTATTCCGGTTGCGGGATTGGGTACGAGGTTTTTGCCGGCAACCAAGGCTCAACCGAAGGAGATGCTCGCGATTGTGGATAAGCCTGTTATTCAGTATTTGGTTGAGGAGGCGGTTGCTTCCGGTATTACGGATATTATTTTTGTTACCGGTCGGAGTAAGCGGGCGATTGAGGACCATTTTGATTATGCTCCCGAGCTTGAGCAGGTTTTGGAAGAGAAGGGAAAGAAAGATTTGCTCGCGCTTGTGCGCCAGATTTCTGATATGGCGCGGTTTTCGTATGTTAGACAAAAGGAACCGCGCGGGGACGGGGACGCTATTTTGTCGGCGTTGCATTTGGTTGGAGACGAGCCTGTCGCGGTTCTTTTTGGCGATGATATTGTGGACTCAAAAGAGCCCTGCTTGAAACAGCTCATTTCCGTTTTTGAAAGATATGGAAATTCTGTTGTCGCGCTTGATAGAGTAGGGAAGAAGGATGTTGGCAAGTTTGGAGTTGTGGACGCGGTTTCTTTGGGCGACGGAGTTTATGAGGTAAAAGATTTGATTGAGAAGCCAAAGCCGGAGGAGGCGCCGTCGGATTTGGCGATTGTCGGGAAGTATATTGTTACACCAGAGGTTTTGAGTGTTCTTTCCAAGATTCAGAAACCAAAAGGGGAAGAATTAAGGCTTGCGGACGCGCTGAAGATTGTTTCACAAAAAGGCGGATTGCATGGATTGGAGTTTGAGGGAACGAGGTATGATTGCGGGAGCAAGATAGGTTTTTTGAAAGCAACAGTTGAATTTGGATTGAAACACAAGGAGATTCAAGAGGAATTTTCTATGTATTTGCGTGGTCGTGCGCAGGAGAAATAAATACGTTTTGAATGTGTTATACTTCTGATATTGAAAGGTCGTTTTTGATGCTTATGTTATGAATACAAAACCAATCGTCATTGTTCTCGCGGTTATTATTGTCGGGTTTATCGGGTATTATCTTGTCGCGACTCGTTTTTCAAGTGAAGGAGGGTCTTCCGCGGAGGTTTCTGTTTCTGTGTTTGATTTTGACGGAAACGGCTGTGTCGGGAACGATGAAGACCTTGCTATTTTGAGTGAGAAGTGTCCTTCAAACGGGGAGGCTTGTAATGTTGAAGGAGAGACTGATTCCATTCAGGCCGCGCTGAAATTCGCGGAAGCTTCCAAGCAGTATCCTTGCGAGTAGTTTTTTGAACAATCTTTTGTTTTTTTTAGCCCTCCTCTAGAATTTGAGGAGGGTTTATAATTAAGCAGTATGAAGAAGGACATTTCTTTAATCGAGGCGCGGGAGCGGGCGGGACGGCTTCGCAAAGTGATTGAGAAGTATCGTTATGCTTATCATGTTGAAGATAGGTCTCTTGTTTCCGATTCCGCGCTTGATTCCTTGAAAAAGGAACTTTTTGATTTGGAAGAAGCATATCCGGAGCTTGTAACGCCCGATTCACCGACACAAAGGATTGGCGGAAAGCCTTTGGAAAGTTTTAAGAAGGCGCGGCACGAGAAGCCGATGATTTCGTTTAACGATGCTTTTTCGGAGGATGATATGAAGGACTGGATAGAGAGAGTAGAGAATTATTTAAAGGATGATGTTTCACCAAATTTTTATTGTGAACTTAAAATTGACGGGTTGGCGATTGAGCTGGAGTATGAGAATGGCGTGTTTGTTCGTGGTTCAACGCGGGGCGATGGGGTGACGGGCGAGGATGTGACACAGAATTTGAAGACGGTAGAGGCAATTCCTTTAAGGATTAATGATCAAGGATTAAAGATTAAGGTTTCAAAACGATTGATTGTGCGGGGAGAGGTGTTTTTGACGACGAAAGAGTTTGAACGAATCAACAGAGAATTGGCGAAAAAGGGAGAGAAGGTTTACGCTAATCCGCGGAATTTGGCGGCCGGTTCCATTCGGCAACTTGACCCGAAGATTATGGCGGAAAGAAAGCTTGATTCGTTCGCGTACGCGATTGTAACCGATTTGGGACAGAGGAAGCATCACGAAGAGCATGAGATTTTGAAAGAGTTCGGTTTTAAGACGAATGAACACAATAAGCTGGTTCGTTCAATGAAGGAAGTCTTTGTTTTTAGAAATTATTGGGAAAAACATAGGGAGAAATTGGCGTATGAAATTGACGGGGTAGTGGTTGCGGTTGACGATAACGATATTTTTGAGCGAGCTGGAATTGTCGGAAAGGCACCGAGAGCGGCGATGGCTTACAAGTTTTCACCGAAGGAGGCGACGACGAAAGTTTTGAGTATAGAGGTACAAGTAGGGAGAACTGGAGTTTTGACTCCTGTTGCGAGGCTTTCGCCGGTTCTGGTTGGCGGAGTGACTGTCAGTAATTCAACGCTTCATAATTATGATGAGATTGCGCGCTTGGGATTAAAGATTGGAGATACGGTCGTAGTTACGAGAGCAGGAGATGTTATTCCGAAAATTACCAGAGTTTTGAAGGAGTTGAGAGTCGGAAAGGAAAAAGATTTTCAGATGCCGAAGAGGTGTCCGATTGATAATTCACAAATTGTAATTGAGGGCGCTTTGTATCGTTGTTCCAACCCACAGTGCGGGGCGAGATTAAGAGAACTTTTATATCATTTTGTTTCGCGGGGAGCTTTTGATATCAGAGGTTTGGGAATGAAAATTATAGACAGATTTTTAGATGAGGGATTGATAACAGACGCGGCTGATATTTTTAATTTGAAAGAGGTAGACATAGCGGTTTTGGAAAGATTCGGCGAAAAGTCGGCGGAAAATATCATTTCTGAAATAGCGGAAAAAAGACGGGTTTCTTTGCGGCGATTTATTTACGCGCTGGGAATTTTGCACGTGGGAGAGGAAACCGCGCAACTTATTGCGCGGGAAATTTCTAATTCCAAATTTTTAATTTCTAAACCAACTCATATATTGCACATTCTCCAAAACTTTTCTTTGGAGGGGCTGCAAAAAATTCCTGACGTAGGGCCGAAGGTGGCGGAGAGTATCTATGGATGGTTTCATGAGAAACGAAATGTTGGATTGTTGGAGAGACTTGAAAAGGCAGGCGTGAAGATTCAGAATTCGGATGCGGTTTCGGGAGAACAGGGAAGATTAACCGACAAGAGTTTTGTTTTTACGGGTTCTTTGGAATCAATCAGTCGCGATGATGCCAAAGATATGGTGAGAAAATTGGGAGGAGATGTTTCGGAATCGGTTTCAAAAAAAGTTGATTGTTTGGTCGCGGGCAGTCTGCCGGGTTTAAAATACGAGAAGGCTGTGAAATTGGGCGTGAAGATTATCAGTGAGAAGGAGTTCTTGAGAATGATCGGATAAGTATGTATTATCTACATCAATGATTATTGATAAAAAAGAGGTAGGAAAACTTGCCGATTTGGCGAGAATACAAATGGAAGACGGCGAGAAGGAGGCGCTACGGGAAGATTTGGAGAGAATTCTTGATTATTTTAGCGAGTTAAAAGAAGTTGACACTGATGGGATTGAACCGATGACGGGTGGAGTTTTTCATGAGAATACGCACAGACATGATGATGAGTATTTAGAGACTGGAGCGGAGCGAGAAGATTTAATTAGAGCTTTTCCGGAAGGGGAGAGGGATTTTTTGAAGATACCGCCGGTGTTTGAATAAATTCTAAGCTTTAAGTCCTAACGAGTTTAATCTCTAAATTCTAATCTCTAAGCTCTAAACAATATCAACACTCAAATATCAAAATTTAACTTTTAGAGATTATATAAAGATGGACATAAAGAACTTTACGATAAAGAGTTTTCATGAGGGGCTTATGAAAAAGGATTTTTCCGCGATGGAGGCGGCGCGGGAATTTTTTGATTTGATTGACGAGGAGGACGGAGAGATTCACGCGTATCTTAGAAAGACGAAGGACTTAGCTTTTTCGCGCGCCGAAGAAGTTGACGCGCTTGTCGCAAGCGGGGAAGACCCGGGTATTTTGGCCGGAGTACCAATAGCATTGAAGGACAACATGCTTATTAAGGGTGAAATTGTGACGGCGGCTTCGGAAATACTTTCAAAGTATCGGGCGAGTTATGATGCCACGGTCGTAAAAAGCTTGAAAGAAGCAAGAGTTACGATATTAGGACAGACGAATATGGACGAGTTCGCGATGGGGTCTTCCACGGAGAATTCGGCTTTCGGGCAGACAAAAAATCCTCATGATTTCGAGCGAGTGCCTGGGGGGTCTTCGGGGGGGTCGGCGGGGGCGGTCGCGTCTGGTATGGCAGTCGCGGCTTTGGGGTCGGATACGGGCGGGTCTATCAGACAGCCGGCGGCTTTTTGCGGAGTAGTCGGATTGAAGCCGACATACGGCGCGGTTTCCAGATTTGGCTTAATCGCGATGGCATCAAGTTTGGATCAGATAGGGCCTTTTACGAAAACGGTTGAGGACTCCGCGATTTTGTTTAATACGATAGCGGGCAGAGATGAATTTGACGCAACGAGCGTTGCCAAGAATTATGATGATATTTTGAATAAAGAAGTTTCAAAAACGAAGGAATTAAAAATCGGATTGCCGAAAGAATATTTTGTTGATGGGTTGAGCGATGAGGTGAGAAGAGGGGTGGACGAGGCGATTCAGAAGTTTAAAAAACTTGGTTTTAAGATTAAGGAAATTAGTTTGTCGCACACGAAGTACGCGCTTTCGGTGTATTACATTATTATGCCGGCAGAGGTCAGTACTAACTTGGCGCGTTTTGACGGGATTAGATACTCGCGTATCTCGCGGATTAACGCGGACGATACGCGGACAAACGCAGAAGATGGTCAGTATAAATCAGTGTCAGATCGGCGTCGTTCCGCGCTAGAGGAAATTTATTTCCGACAGAGAGGGGTGGGATTTGGCAGGGAAGCGAGAAGGAGGATTTTGCTCGGCACGTTTGTGCTTTCTGCCGGATATTATGATGCTTATTACGCCAAGGCGCAGAAAGTGAGGCGGCTTATTAAGGAAGATTTTGAGAAGGCTTTTGATCCGTCGGCTGACGGGGTTGATTTGATTTTGACGCCGGTTACGCCGACCACGGCATTTAAGTTTGGTGAAAAAACAGGCGATCCGTTGCAGATGTATCTTTCGGATATTTTTACGATTCCCGCGAATATGGCGGGGATTCCAGCGCTCTCAATACCTGTTAAGAAATATAAAGTTGGAGGCGGCGAGTTGCCCGTTGGATTTCAGCTTATGGGGAGGCCGTTTTGCGAGCGCGACATTCTTAGCGTGGGGAGGATGTATGAGCAAGACGCGGATTAACGCGGACTGAAACGCGGATTTTCGCAGAAATTTTAAAAGTTACGACCCCTCCTAGCGGAGAAAGAGCGCGAGTTCCGTTCAACTCCAACCCAAACATCAAAAACCCATCCTATTGGATGAATTTTTGGTTTCAGTTGCGGAGGTGGGAGTTCTTCTCCCCCGAAATTTCAAGGGACTGAAATTTCTCCTCCGAAGCCACGGACCCCGCCTTTTTCCTGCAACGCAGGCGGCGGGGTTCCGTTCAACTCCAACCCAAACATCAAAAACCCATCCTATTGGATGAATTTTTGGTTTCAGTTGCGGAGGTGGGAGTTCTTCTCCCCCGAAATTTCAAGGGACTGAAATTTCTCCTCCGAAGCCACGGACCCCGCCTTTTTCCTGCAACGCAGGCGGCGGGGTTCCGTTCAACTCCAACCCAAACATCAAAAACCCATCCTATTGGATGAATTTTTGGTTTCAGTTGCGGAGGTGGGAGTTGAACCCACTGCGAACGGGTTATGGGCCCGTCATGCCAACCGTAGCATCTCCCCGCGTTTCGTATATTAGTTCATTATTTTTGAAAAATCAATGATTTGACGCTTTGTTCAAATTTTCATAAAATCTAAGCACTCTTTTGTGTAGAGAGCGTTTGGCCTGCCGACGTAGCTCAGTGGTTAGAGCGGGGTCTTCATAAGGCCAAGGTCGGAGGTTCAATTCCTCCCGTCGGCACATATATTTGATTTTCAAATATGAGCGTATGATATTGTGGTGTATTGCGGGCGTAGCTCAGCTGGTTAGAGCGATTCCCTGTCACGGAATAGGTCGCCGGTTCGAGTCCGGTCGCCCGCGCACTCGTTTTGTTGAGTTTGTTTATGAATATTGAAATTGTCTCCAAGGAGGAGGAACAGTTGCGGAAGGATTTAGGGAAAAGAAATGATTTTGAGGCCATGCGCATGAGGCGATATCTTGGGATGCCCGACCTTTCGCGTGAAGAAGGAAGCCCGATTGCCGAATTGGTGGGGAGGATTTTGAGGATTCCGGGTATGGCGGAGTTGGATACGATTACCATACCGGAGATTGTGCCGGGGGAGATAAGTTTTGATTTGTTTAATTTTCCTCCGGACCATCCGGCGCGTTTCGCTTCCGATACCTATTACGTGGACGAGAAAAATATTTTACGAACGCATACTACGGTTATGTGGTACTATTACGTGAACCAGCCGTCTGTTCGGGAACGTTTGCATAAAAAGGAGGCTGTTGGTTCGCTTGCGTACGGCAAGGTATATCGCAAGGATGAGATTGATAGGCGACATATGAATGTGTTTCACCAGATTGACGGGTGGGGTCTTCGTCCGAAGTCCGAGAAGATTTATACTACGGATGATTTGAAGGAAATTTTGGCGGATATCGCGAGGGCAATTTTCGGAGATAAGGTGGAATATCGTTTTAATGTTGATTCGTTTCCATATACGGACCCAAGTTGCGAGATGGAGGTGAAGAAGGCGGATGGGAGTTGGGTTGAGGTTTTGGGAAGCGGACTTGTGCATCCTAATGTTTTGAAATCCCTTGATATTGACTCGGAGATTTATAACGGCTGGGCGTTTGGTTTTGGGTTGGAGCGACTCGCGATTTTGAACATGGAGTTGCCGGATATCCGTTTGCTTTGGTCGGAGGACGCGCGAGTGAAACGCCAGCTTAAGCTCGGACAGAAATATGAGGAGGTGAGCAAGTATCCGCCCATTACGCGAGATGTTTCGTTTGTCGTAGGCAAAGATTTTGTGCCGAATAATTATTTTGACGTGATACGAGAATTGGGCGGGAATTTGGTGGAGCAGGTGGAGCTTTTGGACAGGTATGAGGATGAGAAAAAGTTTGGCGCGAACCACGTGAGTTATACCTATCGCATTGTTTATAGGAGCAATGAGCGGACGCTTGTTTCAAGTGAGGTGGATGTTATTCAGAATGAGATTTATAAACAGACGGCGGAACAGTTTAGGGCGGAGGTGAGATAGGTTTATTTTTTTGATATGGAATTTTCTGAACTATTAAGTTTTATAAAAATACAGAGCGAGCGGCTGAAGCGACGATATGGATATGATGATGAAGAGAAGCGCGTGCTTGCTCGGACGGTGAAACTTTCAGAGGAAGTTGGGGAGCTTTGTGATGCGGTACTTTCTTTACAGAAACTTCAAAGACAGGAAAAGCTTGATGAGGAAACCAGTGAACACATTGCGGAAGAAGTTGCAGATGTTCTTATTACTACTCTTCTTATTGCAGAGTCTTTGAGGGTTAATATAGAAAATGCCCTTTTCAAGAAGATTGAAAAGATTAACAAGCGATTTGAAAATGTGTAGTGTTACGCAGGCGTCGCGATAATTTAGAACACTCAATGTGGTTTCCTCTCTCATTCTCGCTCGCCCAGCCGCTCGCTCCGAGGTCTCGGTCGTTTTGTCCCCCGCTAAGCGGGGGAACCATGCCAAAACGACCTCAAAATCCGTTCAGAAACCATATTGAGTATTCTCATATTCTGTTGTATGCAGCTGGTTGATTATTTCAAGATTATTCAAAAGTATTTTCCGGTTGATTCCATTGCGTATTCAATCTATGTGCCACATGTGGTGCTTGTAACGGCGAAAGCTTTGGAGATAGCACGAAGACTTGGACTTTCCGAAGAACAGATGCGATTCATTGAAGAGGCGGGGATGTTGCATGATGTTGGAATTTGCAGAGTAAACAATCCGAAATTAAGTTGTTTTGGAGAGTTGCCGTATATTTGTCATATTGTGGAAGGAAAAAAGATATTGGAGGCGGAGGGACTGCTGAAACACGCGCGAGTTGCCGAGAGTCATACGGGAGTTGGAATTTTCAAAAGTGATATTCTCGTAAACAAGTTTCTGATTCCTCTTAAAGATTATATTCCGGAAACTCTTGAGGAGAAGATTATCAGCTGGGCGGATATTTTTTTTAAAAAAACGCCTCCGAAACTTTGGAGGGAGCAGACTATGGAGGAGGCGCGTGAGGAGATCGGGCAATACGGCGAGGATCGTTTGCGGATTTTTGACGAGTGGAGGGATTTATTCGGGGAGTAGTTGCGAGTTGGCAGTTGTAAGTTGATAGTTACGAGGTTGGTAAGTTATAGAGTTTTTGGTTTTATTCTTTTTTTGGATTGGTGATTGCTTGACAAGTATTTGTATATTTACTATGCTTTAAAGCATTAAAGTATAGTGCAGAAACAAGAAGTATGGAGTTGGAAAAACAGCTACAATCAAAAGAGACACGAGAGCTTGCGAGAGCGATTTTGAGGTTGCGAAACGAGGAGGAGGCATTAATGTTTTTTCGCGACCTTTTTACTTTGGAGGAACTCGCGGACGCAAGTCGTCGATGGGCGGTCGCGCGAATGCTTGAGAAGAAGATGACGTTTGATGAGATTGAGCGGAAGACTGGCATGAGTTCAGCAACAATCGCGCGCGTCAATTATTGGATTCATCATGGCATGGGCGGATACAAGCTCATGCTTAAACGGTGTTCATAGGTTTTTGAAAACTTTTTATGTATGGGCTGGTATCATAGCCCAGAAATGCCCCGATTTTTCGGGGTTTGTTTGTTCTTTAACAATTCCTTGCAAGAGGGGCATGTGATGGGGAATAATAAACGCGATCGTCAGGCGATGAGAAAAGTTTCTCCTACTGCGGTTTGTATTCTTGGCGTGTTGGAAGCATACGAGCAAGGAGAGTTTGTTGCTTTGCCCGAGCTTTGTATTGCTCTCCAGACTGAACCAACATTTGTTGCTTTTTCCTGTTTGTCCGGGGACGGTTTGGTTCAGGAGCTTGACCTTAATCTTGGAGCCTTTTTCAAGAAGCGGGCGATTGAAATAACGAGACGTTTTTTCACGGAGCTTCGGGCAAACAGTTGCCGTGATTTTCCGCTTGTTGTTTTCTTGGATGATTGCGAACCTTGTCGTGTCTGGCAATGGAATGTTTTCCAGGACGACATGACGGCGTGGTGCCGAATGATGCTTGAGGACGCGCGAGATTGGATTCCAGCAGAATGGAGCGTGAGGCTTTGGTCTGAAATTGAGAGCGAGCTTTCTTTCAGCTACGAACAGGCTCTCTTTGAAGTGCGTGGCGATTCGCACGCTCTCTTGCTTTATCGTTTGGCGGAATACATGCGACGGTTTCCAAACAAGAAGTTGGTTGGAGACGTGAACGAAGCGATTCGGCGAAGGGTCGCGCAATACGCATTACAAGGGGCAGTTCTTGAGAAGGTTTTTCCTCACGCGATTCTTCTTCAGACAGAAGCGCCGTGGTCTGTAAAAGACTTGCTCTACGATACTATGAGACAGACGCCCTTGCCTATCGTTCATCTCTATCCTGAAAGGAGGTGAGGCTTATGTATTATACGCTTCATCGATCATGCGGAGGTCTTCCATATCACGAGTATCCGCTCGTTTCAAAAAAAACACTGTGACTGTGCGGTCACGGTGTTTTTCTTTTTTATAACATGTTATTCCCAATGGATGCGGATTTGGAAGTCGGTGAGTTTCTTTTTTAGGAAAGGATGAGAGATAAGCGTTTTATCTTTTTCTAGCAATTCTTTGGCATATTCGCGCGCCACGTTTACGAGTTTGGGATGTTGCAGGGCCTTCATCGCGATATCTGGCATGCCGGTTTGAACTTCTCCCAAAAACTCTCCGGGACCGCGGAGCTTGAGGTCGTACTCCGCGAGTTCCAATCCATTCTTTGCCGTCGCGACGAACTCAAGGCGGCGTTTTGTCGCTTCCGACTCTTGTTCGGTAAAGAGAAAGCAGAAGGATTGGTGTTCTCCGCGCCCTACGCGTCCCCGAAACTGGTAGAGTTGCGCCAGACCGAACTGCTCCGCTCCCTCAATCATCATTACCGTCGCGTTTGGAATATCCACGCCCACCTCCACGACGGAGGTTGAAACGAGAACGTTTGCCTTTCCTTCTTTAAAGCGACGCATGATATTTTCTTTTTCTTTCGGCTTCATTTTTCCGTGGAGCATTTCTATCTTGAGATTCGGGAAGATTTCTTTGGAGAGTTTGTTGTATTCTTCAGTAACATACTTTATTTCCAGATTTGGAGACGAGTTTGAGGACGATTCCGAATCTGTTTTTTCAATTCTGGGGCAGATGACGAATGCCTGGCGTCCTTTTCTAATCTCATTTTGAATGAAGGCGTATGCCCGTTTTCGGTTTTTTGGGCTTACTGCTTTTGTTATAATAGGCTTCCTATTCTTCGGAAGTTCGGTTATGAGAGAGAGATTAAGGTCTCCCCAGAGCGTGAGGGAGAGGGTGCGGGGGATTGGAGTGGCGCTCATTGAGAGGAAGTGAGGGATAGTTTGCAAGTTGGCAGGTTTGTAAGTTGGTAGGTTTTTCTCACCTCTTCTTGTCAGTTCCGCTCTTTGGCGGACGCCGAATCGGTGTTGTTCGTCAATGATGATAAGCGCGAGGTTTTTGAACGCGATATTTTTTTGAATCAGAGCGTGGGTCCCTATCGCTATTTTTATTTTATTTTCCGAAATGAGGCGGACGATTTCTTCTTTTTTCGTTTTTGTTTCAAGTCCGCTTCCGTATGAGATTCGCGCCTCGCTTCCA
This sequence comes from Candidatus Jorgensenbacteria bacterium RIFCSPLOWO2_01_FULL_45_25b, assembly GCA_001781035.1. Lineage (GTDB taxonomy): Bacteria > Patescibacteriota > Minisyncoccia > UBA6257 > GWB1-50-10 > 01-FULL-45-25b. Next base: position 11,754 of record MFKK01000010.1, read on the forward strand.
GTTATAAGCGCGATTCCACTCTCAAACAAGGGAAAGAGTTTTATGAGTGTTTGGTAGTGCTGTCGCGCCAGGATTTCGGTGGGCGCCATGAGGGCGGTTTGGTAGCCTTTTTTTCCGGCGAGTATGGCTATGATTGCCACGATGATTGTTTTTCCCGAACCGACATCTCCCTGAAGAAGGCGGTTCATGGGAGAAGATTTTTCCGCGTCTTGCATGATTTTCCAGAGAGATTTTTTCTGCGACACGGTGAGTTCAAATGGAAGCGTTTGGAGAAGCGCTCTCACTTCTTCGGTTTGAATCGGGATTGCGGGAGCATGTTCGGCCGCGAGCTGAAGTTTTTGGTCTATGTTATACAGTTGAAGAAGAAATAAGTCTTCAAATATGAAGCGTTTCCTCGCTCGGTTGGAATCTTCCTCCTTGTTGGGGAAGTGTATGTCGTGTATCGCGTTTTCAAGCGAAGGGAAATCTTCTTTTTCAAGAATGTTTGTCGGAAGGGGATCGCGGAGTTTTTCCAAAGCGTCCAGCGCGAGGGTTATGTAGTAGCGAATTCCTTTTGAGGTTAATCCTCTTGTTTCCGGATAGATGGGCACCAATCTTCCCGTGTGGCGGAGATTTTCTTCGGGCTGTCCGCCGCGCTCAAAGAGAGGATTTACGAGTTGGAGCTCATCGTTCGCTGTTTTTATCTTTCCCGACAAACTGCACGCGTTTCCGATTTTTAGCTGGTTTTGGATGTAGGATTGGTTGAACCATACCGCGCGGATTCTGCCGGTTTCATCCTCAATAATAGCTTCGGTGATTACCATGCGCCTTTTCCACGCGTGGCGGTTTGAGACTTTTTTTATGATACCATGGATTGTCGCTTCCTGATTCGGCTGAAGGTCGGCTATGTTGTATGTTTCCCGAAAGTCTTCATATCGGACGGGGAGATGGCGGAGAAGATCGCCTACGGTTTTTATTCCGAGGTTTTTGAGGCGAGAGAGGAAATAGGCTGTCATGCGAGGCGTTTTTTCAATTGGAGTTTCCAGTGTTAGCACGAGTTTATTGTAACGCTTTTCTTCTTATTTGTTGATTTTTGCTTAACGGAGAATATTTGTATATTACCACAAACACTTGACTTTTGTTTTGTATTGTTATATACTATTAGCAGAATTCACACATTCGAGGCCGATGAGGAGGAGTCGGCCGGCCCGTTGAGGGTATGAGTCCTCTAGGAGGGCATAAAATGCCCCCGGAAATTGTAGTTCTTTGGTTGCTCGTTTTCGTTGCTTTTCTGGGGCTGATCATGGTGTTGCGGTCCATGATGCCCGTTGTTCGTCGGCAGACTGCGTTTCTGCCGTTACCGATCGAACCGATCATCGAGGAACCCTCACTCCTTGAGCTTTACGAGGCAGGGAAGCGTTTGCTCTCCAATGCTCGTCGGCGTCAGACGGAGATGGAGGTGCTCGAGCGCGAGCACCGCCGCCGCCGTCGCCAGGACCTCATTGATCTTACGGACGCAGATTCGGAAGCGATCGAGAGGGTGCTCCGGGGGTGGTCCGAAGAGGACGCCCCCTCCACGACGGAGGTTCGTTTGGAAGAATATAGGGGTTCCTACACGCGCGTGTAGGAACCGAATGCGGCGGGTGACACTTGTGTCATCCGCCGCCTCTATTTTTGATATTTATAAGATTTTCTTGATTTTTATTTTCCGAGTACCCACTCCAAGATTGTCATTCTCATTGGAAGGCCGTTATCAGCTTTGGTATTTGTTTTTAGCGCGCGCTCGACGCGTGTTTTTTAGTATTTGGTATAATGTTTTTAAGTGTATCACATAAAATGCGGCCGCATTTTATGTGATACACTCGGGTTTCAAGAACAAGAAATAAAAAAATTATGAGAGACAAGGGTATGAGAGGCAAGAGGAATTATACGAAAAAAATTGAGGCCGGACTCGCGGAGCACAAGGACGAACTTATTGAACTCATGAGAGACGAGTGGGATGAGACGAGGCGGAAAGCGTCGCGAGAGGAGATGGTGCGGAAGGCGACAGCCCCGATTTTGAAGGGAGGGGATGTCCTTTTGGCGTTGCTTGCCATAGGCGGGCTTTGTTGCATCGCCCTTGTCGCGCCCAAAGTTTTCGTTCTTTTCAACAAGCGCGACAAGCGGAAATATTTTGCGGAGGCGTCTTCAACGAAACGGACCCTGTATTATTTGAAAAGACGCAAATGCATTGATTTGAAGGAGGGGAAGGGCGGGGAGTATGAAATTGTGATTACGGAGAAGGGGTTGCGGCTCGCGCTTCAAAAGGGCTTTTCGGCTATCAAAGCAAGAAATAAGAAGTGGGATGGATTTTGGCGGATTGTTATTTTTGATATTCCGGAGAGGCATAAAACGGAACGGGATGCGTTTCGGGATAAATTGAAGCATCTTGGTTTTTATGGGTTTCAGCAAAGCGTATTTATTTCTCCGTATCAATGTGATAAGGAGGTGGAGGTTGTCACCTCTGTTTTGGGAATAACTTCTTTCGTTACGTTTGCGAAAGCCAAAGATGTAAGTTGTAAGGACGAACTTGTTCGGTTATTTCGTTTGTGAGGATGTAAGATTTTTTGTATCACATAAAACGCGGCCGCGTTTTATGTGATACATTTTTACCTGTCGTCGGTTTTTTTGTTGGTCAGTTGTTTGACGGTTGGTGGAATAAGGGTGTAGGGATTATGGAGTTTCCTTAATTTTATTTTCGCCCACGAATACCTCGTCGCTTGCGACGAGGGGTTGCCTCCGACAATACCGTATCGCTTGCAGCGCGGTATTTTATTTCCCAAGCACCCATTCCAAGATTGCCATGCGCATGGGGAGGCCATTGTTGGCTTCGGTGAAGTAAAACGTCTTGGGGTCGTGGTCAACGTCCGGCTCTATTTCTCCGGCAATAGGGAGTGGACGCATACACCTATTCTTCCTCCACGAATCGTTTGTACTATGACGGAGAGCTTGTAGGGGAGCAGGTCAAGGCAAGAACCTTTGGACCGGGAACCCAGTCCCTTACCATTTCCGGACCAACCGCGGCATGGAATGATCCTTTTGACGGAATGATTGACGAGGTCACCATCGCTTCTTTCGCGAAGACAGGGACGGAGATCTATTCTGATTTTTCCTTGCGGCGATAGCGTTATGTCGCGGACTTAAGAAACTTTTCCACTTTTTGGATGTCTTCGGGTTTGCCGAAGTCCAGCCAATAGTCTTCAAGTTTTAATACTTTGACGCGGTTTTGTTCCGCGAGCGCTTGAATGGCGTCGGTTAGTTCATATTCGCCACGGGGCGATGTCCGCACTTTTTTTACCTCATCAAAAATTTCCGGCGTGAATTTGTAGATGCCCGTATTTATGAAGTTTCCAATAAACTCTTTCGGTTTTTCTACGATTTTTTCCAGATAGTTATTTTCGCCAATAACGGCAACTCCGTATTTTTCCGGATGAGCGTTGTGAATCACGCCTATGTAGTGGAAGCCGTCCGTATTCAGGAATTTTTTTATGTCTTTCGGCGAGTAGAGATTGTCTCCGTATATCGCGATGAATTCTTCGTTTCCGATTTCCGTTTCTACCGCTTCTATGGGAACTGATGTGCCGTATTTTTCCTCACCGAAGAGTTGGAATTGGTCTATGATTCGTATGTTAAGTTCATTCTCATATTGTTTTTTAAATTTCTCCATTTCAGCGATTTGGTAGCCCGCGACGATGATGATTTCTTCAATTCCCGCGGTCTGGAGATTTTTTAAGACGTAGTATAAAAAAGGTTTGCCCAGCACCTCTATCAGGTGTTTGGGCTTGTCTTTTGAGAGATGCAACATGCGGGTTCCTTTTCCCGCGGCGGCGATGATTGCTTTCATAGTCCGCCCGGTAGGAGTCGAACCTACAACCTGCTGCTTAAGAGGCAGTTGCTCTACCATTGAGCTACGGGCGGAATAAAGATTCTTGAGGCGGGTTTTCATAGATTCTATGTTTTGATTGATTTCTTGTAAAGCTTTTATGGTATAATGTTTCTTATGGCAAGTGGAACTTCCGCGCGAAAAAATCATCATAATACCTTCTGGGTTATTTTCGCGATTACAATCGCGCTTTGCGTTGTTGCTTATTTGTATTGGAAGTATCAGGTTCCTTTTGACCGCGCGCAGGTGGAGTTTCAAGAAAGCGATGTTTCAGGGAATGGAGACTTGTTTGAGGGGGAGAGGATTGGAGGCGAGCTTTTTCAAGAGACGATTGAATCTGTTCGGGATGCTATTCCGGACGTTCAGCCTTCTTTTTAGAACGATTCCTTGGTATTGAGTTGGTTTTTTTGTTTGCGCCTCATATCTTCGGCGCTCTGTAGTGTCATTTGTGCTCCCGGAGGGATTCCTCCTCCCCCGAAATTTGAAGGGACTCAAATTTCTCCTCCGGAGCCACGGACTTTTGCTCTCTCCCCGCTAGGCGGGG
>MFKK01000010.1:16222-26633 GCA_001781035.1 Candidatus Jorgensenbacteria bacterium RIFCSPLOWO2_01_FULL_45_25b
ATCTTCGGCGCTCTGTAGTGTCATTTGTGCTCCCGGAGGGATTCGAACCCCCAACAACAGGTTCGAAGCCTGTCATGATATCCATTTCACCACGGGAGCTTTGTTTATATATATAGGATATATGGAGGGGTTATTTTTGTAAACTTTTTTAGTTAGTGAATATATGTAGCGTATAATGAATATGTTATACTGTAAGCTATGAAGAAGATTTTGATAATATTCGGGGTCGTCGTTATTCTTGCGGTTTCCGCGTACGCGGTGTGGAGGTTTGGTTTGCTAGATACATTTGGCGTTTCTTCGCCTTCTTCCGAGAATGCGCCGGGAATCGGCATTCCTTCAAATCCTTTGGAGAATGTACCGGAAATAAATCCTGTTGGAAAAACCAATCCTTTTAAAGACGTGAAGACGAATCCTTTTGACTAGAATCTAAGATGATAATTTCCAAGTTTAGTAAAAACTTTTTTTTCGCCGTATCGGTTGTAGCGGTTTTTTTCGGTTTGGTTTTTGTTGTTCAGGCCGCTTCCAAGAAAGACATTGTTTATCCCGTTAAAGAATTAAACGGATGCAAAACCGAGAAGGAGTGCAGGGCTTACTGCGATGATTCTAACAATATGGAGGCGTGCGTTGCTTTCGCGGAAAAGTATAGCCTGATGTCCAAGTCGGAAATTCAAACCGCCAAGAAGTTTATTGGCGCGGGGAAAAAGGGTCCGGGAAGCTGTTCTTCCAAAGAGTCCTGTGAAAGTTATTGCGATGATGTTTCTCATTTGGATGAGTGTTTGGTTTTTGCCGAAAAGAATGACTTTATGGAAAAGGGAGATTTGGAAGAAGCTAAAAAGATTCAGACGGCTTTGAAGAAGGGAGCGAAGTTGCCGGGAGGCTGTTCCAGTAAAGATGCGTGCGATTCTTATTGCAATGACCCTAACCATATGGAGGAGTGTATTACTTTTGCCGAGTCGGCCGGGTTTCTTCCCCCAGACGAATTGGAAGAGGCGAAAAAAGTAATGACTGCTATGAAGAAGGGAGCGAAACCACCGCCTTGTCGGGGAAAGAAGGAGTGCGACCGATATTGTTCGGATCCCGCGAATTTAGAAGCTTGTCTGGTGTTTGCCGAAGCCGCTGGTCTTATTCCCGAAGACGAATTACAAGAGGCAAAGATGGCGCTTGAGGCGATTAAGAAGGGCGTGAAGATGCCCGATTGTCGCGGTAAAAAAGAATGCGATGCTTATTGCGGTCAACCGGAGCATCTTGAGGAGTGTTTGAATTTCGCGGTTGCCGCAGGATTTATGTCTGAAGAAGAAATGGTGATGGCGCGGAAGACGGGTGGTAAGGGACCCGGGGGATGCCGTGGCAAGGAAGAGTGCGAGGCGTTTTGCGAGAACCCCGATAATCAAGAAACTTGTTATGAGTTTGGATTGGAGCATGATTTGATTTCGGAGGAAGATTTGGAAATGATGGAGGATGGCAAGGCGCAGATGCAGGAAGCTTTGGAAGACGCGCCTGATGAGGTCGTTGATTGTTTGGTTTTAAAACTTGGGGGCGGGGTTGTGGAACAGATGAGAGAGGGTACGGCGAGACCAAGCCAGAAGATGGGCGAGACTATCAGGGCTTGTTTTGATGAACTCATGCCGAGAGGGGGCGAATTTGATGACGGAGGCGGTTATGAATCCGATTTTGAGGAGGAAGATTTTTCTGAAGACGGCGACGAGCCAGACGAATCAAGGAGCGGAATGCCCTCAAGGGAAGATGTGCTCCGAATGTTGCCACCGAATTTGCCGGATTCCGTTTTGGAGTGCGTGGAATCTCAACTTGACGAGGAAACAATATCAAGTGGCAGAGCCGGCATTCAGAGTTTGGTGGAGGGTTGTTTTGTTGAGGCGAACCAGGGAGGAAATATTTTTCAATCAGCCCAAGGATTTTTGTTGAAAGTTTGGAATAAGATAAAGGCAGGAAAGCGATAGGGCGCAGGTTGAGTGAAATTCCACGGGTTTGAATCCGTGGTTTTTGTTTCATTTTCTAACGGGGTGTACAATGAGATCAATGAATTTGAACACACCAAAGGAAGTTTCTTGGGTCGCGGAAACGCTTATCGCAAGCGGTTTTCAGGCATATTTGGTGGGCGGGTGCGTGCGGGATATTTTGATTGGGCGGGAGCCGAAGGATTGGGACATAACCACCAACGCCGTGCCAAATGAAATACTTGAGTTATTCCCCGATAGTACATACGAAAACGCATTTGGCACGGTGTTGGTGAAAATCCGAAATCCGAAATTCGAAAATCTAAATACTTTGGTGGAAGTGACGACGTTTCGGAAGGAGGGGAAATATACGGACAAGCGGCATCCGGATGAGATTACGTTCGCGAAGACGATTGAGGAGGATTTGAGCCGCCGCGATTTTACGGTGAACGCAATGGCGTTGAATTTGAAATCCGAAGCACGAAGCACGAAATCCGAAACAATTTCGAATTTCGAATTTCGAATTTCGCATTTAGTCGATCCTTATGGCGGGCAAGAGGATTTGAAAAAGGACCTGATTCGCGCTGTAGGGGAGTCGGACGGGCGTTTTCAGGAAGATGCTTTGCGGTTGATGAGAGCGGTTCGGTTTGCGGCGCAACTTGGTTTTCAGATTGAGAAAGAAACGGCGGAGGCGATTGCAAAAAACGCGGCTTTGCTTGAGGTGATAGCAAAAGAACGAATACGCGATGAATTCATTAACATTGTTATGTCCGATGCGAATAATGCAAATGAAAAAGGTAGTTCTTCGACAAGCTCAGAAACTAAATCTTTTTCTGGGGCGGCGAGAGGCGTGCAGATGTTGGAGGATTTTGGATTATTGAAATTTGTTCTTCCTGAATTGCAAGAGGGGTTGGGATGCGCGCAGAATCTCCATCACATTTATGATGTCTGGGAGCATAGTTTGCGCGCGTTGGATTACGCTGTTTTGAAACATTATTCTTTGGAAATTCGGCTTGCTTCGCTTTTGCATGATGTGGGGAAGCCAAGAACGAAGCGAGGTGAGGGAAAACACGCCACTTTTCACGGGCATGAAATTGTTGGGGCGCGAATGGCGAAAAAGATATTGGAGCGTTTGAAGTTTTCAAATGAAATAACAGAAAAAGTTGTTCATCTTGTTCGGTATCATATGTTTTTTTATAACACGGGCGAGGTATCTCCCGCAGGAGTGCGGAGATTTTTGGCGCGCGTGGGAGTGGAAAATATTGACGCTCTTTTACAGGTGCGGGAGGCGGATAGAATTGGCTCCGGCGTGCCTAAGGCGAGGCCTTATAAGATACGTCATTTGCTTTTTATGATTGATAAGGTGCGGAGAGACCCCATTTCTCCCAAGATGCTGAAAGTAAACGGGGAGGATGTGATGAAGGTATTGGAGATTCAGCCGGGACCGAAAGTCGGGTGGATTCTATCCGCTTTAATGGATGAGGTGTTGGAAAATCCTGAAGAAAATAGAATTCAGAATCTAGAATCTAGAATTAAGGAATTGGGACGACTTTCCGATGATGAGTTGCGGGAGCTTGCGAAGCGCGGAAGGGAGAAGATTGAGGGGTTTGAGAAGAATGCCGAAGAAGGAATGAAAGAGAGGCATGGGGTGTGAATTTTTAATTTCTAATATCTAATTACTAATGGATTCGGCAAGCTCACCACAGGTTTCTAATTACTAATTTTATTACGACAATGAGTGAGGTTGTTGGGTCATCGGAAATAATGGAGAGTGAGGCGGAAGCGCTTTATCGGGAGTTTTCTTTGAAGGCGCTTTCTGATCTTCCTCGTGTGATGGAAGAAAATTGTTTCCGTAATGTTGAAGATGGAGAGCGGCGCGCGCATATTATTAAAGAGGATTTGCCGAATTGTGCGGAGAAGGAGAAGTTGTTTTGTCGTATGATTATTGAGGCTTTCGCGCGTTGGGCGAAAGAAGAGAAGTCGCCTGTTGTGCTTTGGGATGTAGATGAGACAATGGGAAAATATCGTTTTGTGAAAGATGGAACGGAGTGGGGATTTCGTCCTGTCATCATTCCGCTTTTTGAGTTTTTGAAAGAGAAGTTTCCGAATATAACGCACGGGATCTTAAGCGGTCGTTCGGAGATTCAATCTCAGTTAGACGACTCAAATCGTTTGTTGCGGATTTCTCGGTTTATTGATTCGGGATATATTTACTCTGCGGAAGGGAAATATGTTCCCTCTCGAGTTAGAGAAGAGTATGAAAAAAATGCGTTGGATGCCGGATTTTTTAGCGTGGTCGTCGCGAAAGGCGAGATATTGCGAGAATTGAGGGAGAGTGGAAAAAATGTCAAGGATATAGATGATGATGCTGTTGCGGCGCTTCAGGGGGCAGACGGTGTTTGTGTTTACGAAATGAGTCCGAACGACTATTTTTGCGGATAGTTTATGATTGGTTTTTTTGATTCGGGAATTGGCGGTCTCTCAATTTTGCGGGAGGCGACGTGTCGTTTGCCCCAGTATTCATATTTGTATTTCGCGGACCAGGCGCGGGCGCCATACGGAAATCAGAGCGCGGATGAGATTTATCAATTTACAGAAGAGGGAGTCAATAGGCTTTTTCAAGAAGGATGCGAGCTTGTTATTTTAGCTTGCAACACGGCGTCCGCTGTCGCGTTGCGGAGATTACAGCAGGAATTTTTGCCTCAACGCTTTCCCGATAGGCGGGTGTTGGGTATTGTTCAGCCAACAGTTGAGGAACTTTTGAAGTATACAAAGAGCCGAGTTGTCGGTTTGCTCGCCACTTCCGCGACTGTTCGTTCGGGGATGTATGAGGAGAAGCTTGGAAATTCGGTTTTGCTTCTTACACAGGCGTGTCCGCTTCTCGTCCCCATAATTGAATCCGGGAGTCACGAAAATAACGAGTTTCGGGAAGCGGCGCGGGGATATATACAGGAACTTCTTGCAAAGGATGATAGAATTGATACCGTTATTTTGGGGTGTACGCACTACGGACTTGTCGCGGATGTGTTTCGCGAGCTTGTTCCTCCGTCTATTTATGTTCTTTCTCAAGGCGAGCTTGTGATTTCCTCGCTTTTTCAGTATCTTAAACGACACGAGGAGTTAGAGAAGCGATTAAAAAAAGAAGGGCGAGTTTTGATGATTACGACGGGGAAGTAGAAATATAAGATATAGTTAAGGTGTCCCTCGTCGTCCCGCTTACGGGCGGGACTCGCTCGGCCCCTCGGCTCAGAGAGCCTCGGGATCGAAGAGATTCTCAATTTTGTCATCTCGCTTCGCTCGAACAAAATTGGCACGGGCTGTCGTATAGTGGTAGTATACAGGATTCGGGTTCCTGCGGCGGGAGTTCGATTCTCCCCAGCCCGACCATGTAAATTTTCTAATGGGGCGAGGGTTCGTGCCCCGACGTGCGTTGGGGTAAATAGACCTGGTTCGATTCCCGGCATCCCGACGAGGTTTTTTATTTTCTTTGAAAAAGAGATAGAATGTGTGTATGAATAACCTTTCGACGCACTCAGGGCGTAACCGAATTCGTGTGTGTCTTTTGTTTGGGGGGAAGAGCGGGGAGCATGAGGTTTCCTTGCAGTCCGCGAAATCTATTTATGAGGCACTAGACAAGGAAAAGTACGAGGTGTTTTTGGTTGGAATTGATAAAGATGGAAGGTGGATGCTTGGAGAGGAGGCAAATTATCTTTTGAATGCGGAGAATCCGAAGCTTATTGCTTTGAACAAGGCGAACACGAAGCCGGTTACGGCAATTTCGAAACCCGAAGGGGCAGAACTTATTTCCCTTGATTCTGGAAAGAATATCGGTACGGTGGACGTATTTTTTCCCATCACGCACGGCACGTACGGCGAGGATGGGTGTTTGCAGGGATTTTTGGAACTGTTGGACGCGGCGTATGTTGGTCCCGGAGTTTTGGGGTCCGCGGTTGGAATGGATAAGGATGTGATGAAGCGTCTTTTTCGGGACGCGGGATTACCGATTGGAAAGTTTATGATTTTGAAATCATCGCGGATTAACGCGGACGACACGCGGATTTACGCGGAAGAAGCCGTTCTTTTTGTGGAAGAAGTTGGATTTCCGATTTTTGTGAAGCCCGCGAATTTGGGGTCTTCGGTCGGGATTTCCAAGGCGAAGAATGAGAAGGAGTTAGAGGAGGCGATTCGTGAGGCGTTTTTGTATGACACGAAAGTTGTGTTGGAGGAGTTTATTCAGGGAAGGGAGATTGAGGTTTCGGTATTGGGAAATGAGAAGCCCATTGCCTCGCTTCCGGGAGAGGTTCGTTCAACGCATGATTTTTATTCATACGAGGCAAAATATATTGATGAGCACGGAGCTTCGTATGATATTCCCGCGAAGCTTTCGCCAGAGGAGGTTTCGCGCGCGCAGAAGCTTGCGGTTAAAGTGTTTCAGGTTCTTGAGTGTTCGGGAATGGGGAGAGTGGATTTTTTTCTCACACCAACTGGCGAGTTTTTAGTGAATGAAATCAATACGCTTCCCGGGTTTACGAAAATTAGCATGTATCCGAAACTTTGGGAGGTTTCGGGTGTCCCTTATTCGGAGCTTTTGGATAAGCTTATTGAGCTTGCTATGGAGAAGAAGCGAGAGAGAGCGGTTTTGCGGCGCACGTTTCAATCGTAAATAGAATATTGAGCGTGTGGTATAATATGGGGGATATGGAAACTTTCCTTACTATTCTTGCTTATATTGTTGTTTACGCGATTATTGTTTTTCCTGTTGTTTTGTTGCTTTATTGGCTTGGTCTTTTGCACTTTGTTGCCGGTGTTTTTGGAGGGCTGTTTGAGGAACAGACCAATAAAAATTGGTTTTAGCCTCTTATCTTTTTTTCTCTTTCTCTTTTTGTTTTTTCCTGTCAAGAGAAAAAAACTCCTTTCTCCTCCGCCTTCTTTTCGTCTTTCCACAGCGCCTTCTTTGGTTCGGGTGTATAATCCCTCTTAAGAGAAGATTAAGTGATTTGTTCCGATTGTTTTCGGACGATTTTTTTCCCCTCCCATGCTAATTCTAAAAATTCAAAAGAGAGACGGTCGGGTTCAGGATTTTGACCGCGTTCGCATTGAACGGGCGGTGGAGAAGGCGTGTGTCGCCACGAGAACTCCTGTTTCGGAGAACTTTTTTTCTTTGATTGCCGTACAGGCTTCTTCCGAATTAGAGGAGAGATTTCACGGGAAGATTCCCGGTGTGGAGGATGTGCAGGATATTGTTGAAAGGAAGATAGCGGAGGCGGGTTTTTTCGCGGTTTCAAAGGCGTATATTTTATATCGGAAGGACCGAGAGCGGGCGCGGGAGCGAAGAGAAAAGGAAATAGCGGAGAGGAGTATTCGGTATGCCACTCGCGAGGGAAGAATTACCGAAATAAAAAAGCGGGAGGGAAATATCGTTGAGTTTGACCCTTCGCGGATTGAGCGCGCGATTGAGAAGGCGTGTGTCGCGACGGGAGTCAGCATTCCGACGAGTTTTATCGGCGCTATTACCGATGATGTGATAGAGGCGGTTGAAAAGCGGTTTCACAATCGTGTTCCCGGAGTGGAGGATGTGCAGGATGTGATTGAGCAGAAGCTCGCGGAGCATGGACTTTTTGAGGTTTCAAAGGCGTATATTTTGTACCGGAAGGAGCGGGAGAGAATACGAGAGGAGGAGAATAAGAAACTTTTTGAAAAAATTGAGCAGAGCGACCTTACCGTTCGGAAGCGAGACGGAAGCATCGCGGTTTTTGACATCAGGGAGGTTCGGAAGGCTCTTTTGAACGTTTCCCAAGGATTTGAAGAGAGGGTGGATGTAGATGAGATTATCGCCGAGTGCAAGCGGAGCATTTATGACGGTATTTCAACCCGAGACATCAATAAGGCGGTTATTATGGCGCTTCGTGGGCGAATTGAGCGAGACCCTTTGTTTTCTTCGCTTGCCGCTCGCTTTCTTTTTAATGATTTATACAAGGATATTTTCGGCGTTGATGAATTTCAGGAAGGTTTTTTGGAGACGTATAGATCTTCCTTGAGGTCTCAAATTGAGAGTGGAGTGCGGGTAAAAAGGCTTGACCCTCGCATGTTGGAGTTTGATTTTGAGAAGCTTTCCGTTGCCCTTCGGCCCGAACGGGACGGCATTTTGAAATATCTTGGCGCTCAAACTTTGTACGACCGATATTTCCTTCGCGATTATGACCAGAACATTTTAGAGACTCCCCAGTATTTTTGGATGCGCGTCGCGATGGGAATTTCGCTTGATGAAAAACGGGAGTATAGGGAGGAGCGTGTTGTTAAGTTTTATGACGTGATGTCTTTGTTGCGCTATGTTCCTTCCACGCCGACTCTGTTTCATTCGGGAACTCTGCATCCGCAAATGAGCTCGTGTTATCTTACGACTGTTCTAGACGACCTGAAGGATATTTTTAAAGCGTTTGGAGACAACGCGCAACTTTCAAAGTGGTCGGGCGGAGTCGCGAATGACTGGTCTAATATTCGGGGGACGGGTTCTATGATTAAGAGCACCAATGTGGGAAGCCAGGGAGTTATTCCTTTTCTAAAGATTGTGGATGCCACAACCGCCGCCATTAACCGAAGCGGAAAGAGGCGAGGCGCGACCTGCGTGTATCTTGAGACGTGGCATTACGATATTGAGAGTTTTTTGGAACTGCGGAAGAATACGGGAGATGACCGACGAAGGACGCATGATACGAATACCGCGAACTGGGTTCCCGACCTTTTTATGAAGCGGGTGGAGGAGGACGGTGAGTGGACGCTCTTTTCTTCCGAGGAGGTTTCGGACTTGCATCACATATATGGAAAGAAGTTTGAGGAGCGATATGCCGAATATGAGAAGATGGCGGACGCGGGCGGTATTCGGCTTTGGAAGCGGATGCGGGCAAGAGAGCTTTGGAGAAAGATGCTCACTATGCTTTACGAGACCGGGCATCCGTGGATTACGTTTAAGGACGCCTGCAATATTCGTTCGCCGCAAGACCACGTTGGAGTTGTTCACAGCTCTAATCTTTGCACTGAAATTACGCTGAATACCTCAAGCGAGGAGACGGCGGTTTGTAATCTCGGTTCAATTAATCTCGCGCAACACATTGAAGAACACGGTTTGAATCGCGACCTTTTGGAGAGAACGACTCATACGGCTATGCGAATGCTTGATAATGTCATTGATTTGAATTTTTATCCGACCGTGGAAGCGGAGCGTTCTAACTTGCGACATCGTCCCGTTGGTTTGGGAATCATGGGATTGCAAGACGCTTTGTATCTTTTGGGAATGGCGTTTGATACCGAGGAGGCGGTTACTTTTTCCGACGAGTTTATGGAGTTTGTTTCTTATCACGCCATTCTTTCTTCTTCGGAGCTCGCGAAGGAGCGCGGAACGTATTCATCTTACGCGGAGTCAAAGTGGGAGCGGGGTATTTTTCCCGTTGATACGTTGAAACTTTTAGAGGAAGAGCGAGGGATTTCCACGGAGCTTGACCTTTCAGCGCGAATGGATTGGGCGCCTCTCAGGGAACATGTGAGGATTTTCGGGATGAGAAATTCAAACTGTATGGCAATCGCGCCTACCGCGACGAACGCGAATATCAACGGATGCGTTCCTTCCATTGAGCCGATTTATAAAAATGTGTACACGAAGTCTAATTTTAGCGGAGAGTTTACTGTTATCAATGATTATCTGGTTGGGGATTTGCAGAGGCTTGGGATTTGGGATTCGGCGATGATTGAGAAGCTGAAGTATTATGACGGGAGCGTGCAGAAGATTCTTGAGATTCCGGAAGGGTTGCGCGTGAAGTATAAGGAGGTTTTTGAGATTGATTCGCAGTGGCTTGTGAGGCACACCGCGTATCGTGGCAAGTGGATTGACCAGAGCCAGTCTTTCAATATCTTTACGAACACAAAATCAGGAAAGCTTCTTTCGGACATTTATATGCAGGCGTGGAAGATGGGCGTGAAGACGACATATTATTTGAGAACGATGGCGGCTTCCGGCATTGAGAAGAGTACGCTTGATATCAATAAAAAGTATGAGTTTCCGAAGGTTCCGATTGAGGAGCCCGTCGCGATTTCAGCTTCCTTTTCTTCCGCTCAACCCCCTTCTTTTTTATCGGAGCAGGTGGGCGGATTTCAGTTTCGGGCATCGGGAGAGCAGGTTCGGATTGCTCTTGAGGAGGCGCCCGTTCTTGCTTACACCGCTCCTTCTAGAGTTGGCGCAGAGATTATTGGGGAGGTTTGTGAAGCGTGCGAATAAAAAAATGCATTGCATTTTTTTGAGATTATATAGAAATTTGTAGAGATTCACACACCTCGTTAAACGGGGGTGTGAGATTTGTTGTTCACGATTAGGACAAATTTTTATAGTGCTGTAAAGAGTTGTGATAGTATGTAACTTTTGGTATCTTGAATGAACTTATATGCAAGAAGAAAAAAAGATTTTG
>MFKK01000011.1 GCA_001781035.1 Candidatus Jorgensenbacteria bacterium RIFCSPLOWO2_01_FULL_45_25b
AGTTACACCATGACCAGCCGACCTTGTTTTCCGGTGTTGTTTAACAACCATACCTCCCTCGCAGCTTGCTGCGAGGGAGTTGATTACTTCGCTCTTCTTGGGTTGGTGTCCAGCCATCAAATGGTTCAATCGGCGTTATAACCCCTCCAAAGTCAAAAATTATCGCTTTTATCATGTAAAAAGTATACCAAGTTAGAACCAAATCCCCACGGGTAAGGGATCTAATAGCTGAAGAATTCTATGCGGGCACGATGTCCGCCAGTTAGAACCGAAAAAGTGGCTCAAATTTGCGGATATTGATAAAAGTATACAGGAATTAAGAGCTATCTTCAAAGTTCACCCTGAATGGTTTGAGGTTCCGAAACCTAAATCAGATAAGGGACGAAATGTAGTAGATTATTCAATCTCATAACTATCACTTGTAATAACTCTTGATTCTATCGCGGTCGCAATCTGTATCGTCTTGTTCCTTATAATAAATCTCAACAAACTCCACTTTATCCTGATTAGGAAAATATGCGTATACAATTCGTATTCCACTTCGCGAACCCTTGCCCTTCAAAGCCTTGCAAGTAAAGTGTTTAACTTTGTACAACTCAGTCTCAATGCCAAGATTACTTATCCTTACAATTCCTGGAGGACGCCAAAATAAGAACTTACCATTACCATTTTCGCGATATGAAAGGATTCGCTCTTTAAAAAGATTGAAGTCCTCGTCGAGAGTACGGTATTTTTTGAGAAGTCTTTTAAATTCTTTAGCAAATTCATCGAGTTGGCTGTATTCCATGCGATTATGTAGATATTTTCCATACTACTCTTCGGAATATGTCCTCACGGAATAGGATGGCGTTCGGTAAAAAACCAAATCGTAATTAATAATCTCTTTATCGGGAGTTACCTTCCAAGGAGTATCCTCATGTGAACGATCGCTAATTTCCGTAGCATTGTAATCAGAAAATTGCTCAATAACCTTATCAAGTACTTCTTTCTCAGTCGCCTTAAGTTTTGTGAGATCAGATTTTATCAATGGCAAGTACCGCTTCTGTGGTTTGCCGTAATAATTGTTTGAATCCCTCTTAATCTCACCCTTTTTAATCATCTCGTTCACTATTTCAGTAAATTCCTGTGGCGCAGGACCGTACTGGATTTTTCTATAAGTCGCACCAGTAAAAAGCTCCTCATAAAGTTCGAAAAAATTAAAATCTGCAAAATAGAGAAGCTTATACAAGACTGTTTCTCCCACATTCGGCTTAGCACCGCATTTTTCAAGGACATACAAAAGAACATTTTTAAATTTATCTTTATTAATATTCGGCACCGAAATACGAACATCCTGTTTTTTGAATTGTTTTTTCAATTCGTTCTGCTCTTGTTTGTATTCTTTAATTTTTATCTTTGTATCAAGTAAAGTATCAATCGAAATATCAAAAACCTTGGCTATCTCTGCTAATTCAATACTGTTTATGTCTCGGACACCAGCCTCAATTTGAGTAATGGCAGGACGCCCAATCTTTAGTGACTTAGCCAACTCCTCTTGTGAATAGCCAAAATCTTCACGAAGAGCCTTGATACGCCCACCTAACTCTTTTTGTGTAATAGTAGCCATAAAATTGACCTTTCTTTTAATATGTCCGCCGACCAAACGGACGACTCCCATATATTTATATACTACACTATGTACGAAAAACTTACAAGTATAGTAAGAAAATTTGACAATGGCATATTCGAGGCCTAAAATAGACAAAGGAGTAGCAATTGTTTGCGGCAATTACCACTCCTCTCAAATCCGAAATGTCTTTTTTCGCCCTTTGGGGCATTTCAGCTAGACCTGTAATAAAACCACAACTTTATTTTAACAGATTTAGACAATTTAATAAACAAGAGCGGTTAATAATCCAAACAACATGATTAATCAAGTATTTGTTAGTCCTGATGGCGAGGATTGGAAAGTTAAGGTTGTCGGCAATCAAAAAGCTTCGGCTGTCTGCGATACAAAAGCCGAAGCAGTTGAGCGCGCCAAAGAAATTGCACAAAACCAACGCCTTGAACTTCTTGTCCAAAACCTAGACGGAACTATCGGCTGGAGAAATTCCTACGGGAACGATCCGAGAAAATCAAAAGGATAGGAGACAAAAAAAGAACGAGACCGCAACTCGTTCTTTTTTCTTTTACGATAAAATCATTTGTGCTACTTCTTTTTGTGCCGAAATAACTATACTCTCCGCTTCTTGTCGCAATCGCTTTGCTTTTCCGTAAATCGTTTTTACGCCCACGACAATTTTTTCCTGCGTTTTTAATTCGGGCAAAACAATTTTTATCTTTTTCAAATCCTCCGCGGTAATTGCTGGATAATTTCCGCCAGTCATTCGCTGTTCCATTTGTCGTAAGGATAAATTCGTTCGCAAAGCGACAAACAAATAATCTTTCAAAACTTTGCTATTCTTTAAATCTCGCAAAATCGCAAAACCCGTTGAAGCGATAAATCCGTCTTGTTCTTTTGAAATTGGCGTTATCGCTCCTCTGTTTGGTCTAGTAGTGGAAACAATGATATCGCCCTCTCGCACTACCATTTTTGCCCTGCTTGGGGCTTCTGCAACGGGAACATAATCGGTTTTTGCGATTTCGCCGTTCGATGTGTCAATGTTGCTGATTTCGATATACGGAAATTGGTCATTAAAAATACTTTTTTGATCCCATGTTTCTTTTGAAAATTCTACGAGTTCGCCAAGCTCGGCATATTTTTTACTTTCAATTGTTTTCTGCAAAGTTTTAAAAAAGGGCTTATAGAAAAACGAATCAATGCGTCCTACAATCTCATCGCTCCAAATCTGAAATACTCGTTCTGCCCCCCCCGTGGCATATCTATACCAAGCTCGCCCAAAACAAAATCGTCAATGGACGATAAAATTTTCAAGATTTCCGCTTGTTTCTTTTTCTTTTGTTCGTATGCGTTCATTAAAATAGAAACGATGTTTTTTTGGTCTTTTAATGACGGCACGGGCAACAAAATACTTTTTATATCTTCTGGATAAATATGCGAAGTTTGTCCGCGCTTTTCTCGGTTCAATAAAAAATAGCCGACTCCGCTTGAAAGAAAGCCAAAAAGATATTCGGGCAAAACTTTTTCTGGGTTAGCACGAACGCAAATCAATTCACCAACAAAATAGGTGTCTTGCTCTGGTTCTACATCAAGAATACTTACATTTTTCCCGACATAACTTGCTTGGTGGGCGGCGGACAGAATAAAAATATCACTTTTTTGCGCTTTCTTTCCGCTTGAAAAATCAGCTTTCGCATATTCTAGTTTTCCTAAATTAACAAAACGACCAGAAGCCGTGCCCGCCTTAATGATTGGGACGGAACCGACTTGGTCATTGTTTTCGTCATACATATCTTTTGACGGCGTTCGTCCGTTGCTAATCAAAAGCGTTACATCTTCAAGTTTTTTCAATTCAAATTTTGATCCCGCTACTTTTGAGACAATATTCTTAAAAAAGGGCTGATAATACTCAACATCAATACGCTTTTTCTTCGTTGCGTCTTCGTTAGTAATAGAAAAAATTTGTAATTCGCCAAGATTATTTTTCATAATGGAATTTTTTATATTCTCCGAGAATACCTTTGTCGTCTCTAATAATTTCCTTGCCTTTGGGCGTTCTTCCTATCTCATACAAATCATTTTTTGCGTCTTTTCTGCCTGTTGCGTCATAGCCGATATGTTCGGCAATCGCCATAAAAATTTTGTAGCGTCCTATTTTTTCCTTTTCGCCTTTTTTGCGGACAAATACGAGCGATGATTTTACGCCCGCGCCAAAATGAGTAAAAGTAAACTGCGGCAAACTTATCACCGCCAAAATTTGTGCTCTTTCCATTAGAAAATCGCGGACATATTGCAAAGTGGAGTTAGACAAAATGCCGTCGGGCAAAACGATTGCCATTTGGCCCGTGCCGGATTTTAGAAAATCAATGCAACGCTCAATAAACAAAATCTCGGTTTTTTGATTGTCGCGGGTTTTCTTGCCGTTTTGCCCAAGCGCAAATTTTTCAAGATAGGGGTGTTCGCTTCGCTTTACATTCGCGCCAAATGGCGGATTAGTAACGATTACATCAAATTTATTTTTGGTAAAGCCGCGATTTTTCTCGCTCATTTTTCCGATATCTTCCAGCGCGTCAAAGCCGATAACATTTGTGTGTCCGTCGTCGTGGATTATCATATTCATTTTGGCGACACGGGCGATTGAATCGTTTATCTCAATCCCGAAAAGATTATTTTGTGCGAAATCATGCCAAAAAGTTTTATGGTCTGCTGTTTCTTCTTTTCCTTCTTCGTGCGGAAAAAATTCGTCCGCTTGTTTTCTCACTTCATCAAGAGCGTGCAAAAGAAATCCGCCTGAACCGCAAGCAGGGTCAAGCACAAGGTCGTCATTTTTTATATTCATCATCTTGACGGCGAAGCTCACAATTTCGCGGGGAGTAAAGTATTGTCCGCTTTTGCCCTTGAAAAAATCCTCCATAAACTGCTCAAAGGCGACACCTTTTGTATCAAGGTCGGTTTTTGAAAGCGTTACGCTTTGCAAGTGTCCAACAACGGTATAAAGTTCCTCGGGGTCAATTTTCAAACTCTCCTTAAACACTTCGGGGTCTTTTTCTTTCGCTTCAAGATAAATTTCGTTTATGCGCCGATAAACGCTTTTGGCTTTTTCGTGCGTCTTAATTTGAAAATCGTAATAATCGCCAGTTTTTCGCCCGCGCTTTTCATCGCGGATTTTTACGAAAATAATTTTGCAAAGTTCGTCAAAAGCGACAGTCGGATTTCTTTTGCCGCCAGCCCAAAGCGTGTTATGCGATTTTTCAAGGGCGCGTTTCAATTCTGATTTATCAAGCGCTTTCAAATCCCAATCGGGATCGCCTTTTTTATAGCGAAATTCCTCAATTTTTCCGTAGGAAATAGGAATGTCGGTAATGGTCGCTTTTTCCGGTTCTTTGTCATTCCATTCGGCGGTTTCCATTGCGCGGCGAGTATTGCCCGCAACACAAATCGCAAGCGGAGCGTGAAGCACGCGAGCGTTGGCGATTGCCTGTTTGGTGGCTTGCTCAAATTCTGCGTCGGAAATACCGTCTTTTTTGCACTCAACGACGATATAAGGTTTTTTCTTGCCGTCGTCCTCGTAGATAACAATATCGGCGTAGCGTTCAGGCGTTCTGTCCGGCATTTCCGTTTCAAGCTCAATTCGCTTGACGCGATAGTGATATTTTTCAAGCAAGTCAAAATAGTATTCGGCGCGGACTTTTTCCTCGGGGTCGTTTAGATTTTCTTTGTGTCCAGACGGCAGATATTCAATTTTTGCTCCGTCATTCAAAACGCGAAAATATCCTTTTCGCTCGCCGTCTTTCAAGATTTTATCAAAAGTTGATTGCATAATTATTTATTCAAATCATAACTCTGCTTGATAAGGCCGAACACCGCATCAAGCTCGCTTTCTTTTTCTAACTTCACTTCATAATCACCATTGCCCCAGTGTCCAATTGGCTTTGGTTTTGCTAAATCGCGTGCCAAATTTTGCGGATCATTAAGCTGTCCGCTTTTGACATTGAGAAAAATTTTTAAACCGTACTGCTTGACAACAATATCAGTAAAATTTGTTGACGTTTTGTATGCAATATATTTTGCTTTTGGCTCTTCAATTATATCCTCGTCCAATGCAGTAATTTTTTCTCGTAAATTTAAAAACATGGACTTGATGTTCTCATTCGCTTTATTTATATGGTCATCAACAGAATAATTTTTTTGTAAAATTTCCTGTTTGTCTTTTTCCTGCTTCGATTTTCTGATTATGCCGGATGTTGAAATTCTAACTTTCTGATAATTTTCGGGCTCCAAATATAAAATATTTTCGTCATAAATACGATATCGTAGAAGCTCAATATTGATTGGTAAAATATCTGCCGTATCAAGGTCAAATTTGTTGTAGTTTTCGGCGACACAAATAACGCGTGGTGAATCCCAATCAATTTCAATGTTAATCTTTTTGCTTTGGCATAAAATTTCAAAATCAGCTTTATGATCTAAAAGCCAACGCAAATAAGAGAGTCCCTGATTGATGACATTATCATTCTGGTTTTTCTTGTACTCAATAATGCAAGGTGAGCCGTTTTTATCTATACCAAGCGTATCAATTCTGCCGCCAAAACTCGTGGAGTATTCGTGAGCAAGAAAAACTATATTCAAAATTTCCTCCAAGTTGTTTTCAAACAGTTCTTGGAGATGCTTTTCTAAATCCAGTTCCTTTGCCGTGAGTTTTTTAATGGCAGAGCCATTTATTTTGAATAATGCCATAAGAATACTTATATTTTAACAGGAATTTCGAGATTTGACACTCTCTGTGAAAAATCGGCATCCGCCTTCGAATGCCGACCTTTCATCTCTCAAAACCGTTGGAAACACTACGGTTCTAACTTGGTAATCTGGCGGTCCCGACGGGACTTGAACCCGTAATCTTCTCCGTGACAGGGAGACGCCTTAACCAAATTAGGCCACGGGACCGTACAGTATCTCAATAATACACAAAAGATACCGAAAGACAATCGTGTGTAAATTTTGTGTCGGGGGTGGGGATTGAACCCACGACCCCGGGCTTATGAGTCCCGTGCTCTACCAACTGAGCTACCCCGACATAGTTCTCATACTAGCTATTATTGTGATTAAATTCAATGCTTTGCAAAGTAATGTAGCATTTGTTTTTTCAGATATTTTTTCCCCGAACCTCCCTTGAGGAAACGCTCTCTGCCAAGCGCGTCATCTATATTTTTATTCAAAGCTTACCCCGTTAGCTTGCTACGGGGCTCCATTAAGGGAGGGTTTGGGAAACCGTTGGTTTCCCAAGATTCCAGAGCGAAGCTCCTAGATACCCCGCCGATATGGAGCGAAGCGGAATGAGGGAACGGCTTGCCGCGGGGTGGTTCATTTCGTAGTCCGTCCACCCTTCCCAGAGTTATGATCAGAAAGCCTTTTCTTGAGATCGGTGCTGTATCCAATATGCAAACTTTTATCACCGAGGTTTTACAGAATATAGACGTAGTACACAGAACATGATTATACCTTGCCCCGAAAAATTCGCCATGCTCATCTCGGGGCTCACGCAAAACAGAAAACCGCCTTAGGAGGCGGTTTTCTCACGTGACAGTCCACTTCGTGGCTTGCCGCGCGGAGAATTGCTTTGAAATTCTCATTGCGTGGTTGCGGAGGGCCGACTTGCACGGCCATTTCAAGGTTATGAGCCTTGCGAGTTACTTTACTCTACCCCGCAGTGAAACGGGAACTATTGCAGGGTCTATCCCGCAATAATCAAGAAAACAGTATACCAGAAAATAAGCGTTGTGCAAGGTCGGGACCTTTTCCTAGCAACTCGGTTGCCACCCGGGAAGGCAACCGAGTTGCCAGGAAGCGCTGTACGGGGTGATGCAAATATTCTACTACCCGAGTATACTTCTCTCCATGCAAGACAAAGGCAAAATTGAAGATGAGATAAAAAGTCTCGAGGGCCTGATGGCAGGTCCTGATTTTTGGCAGGACAAGATTAAGGCCCAGGGAACTATTAAGAAAATTCAAGACCTCAAAGCCGAACTCTTGGGTGCCGAAGCGTACGACAATGGCCATGCCATTGTTACTCTTTTTGCCGGAGCCGGTGGCGATGATGCTGAAGATTTCGCCCACATGCTTTTCGTCATGTACGGCAAGTATTGTGAGCGCCAAGGCTGGGGCACGAAAATTTTACATGAAAATGAAAATGACCACGGCGGTATCCGCAATCTCACCTTTGAAGTGGAAGGAAAGGGCTCTTATGGCAGACTGAAGCGCGAGAGTGGTGTGCATCGGCTTGTGCGGGTGTCGCCATTCAATGCCAAGAGTTTACGCCATACCAGCTTTGCCTTGGTGGAAGTTATACCGAAATTTGAAAAGACCATGAACGTAGAAATTCCGCCGGAAGACTTACGCGTGGAATTTTCTCGATCCAGTGGGCCGGGCGGACAAAATGTAAACAAACGCGAGACGGCTGTGCGTGTGATACATATACCCACCAATATCTCCGTGCACTGCACCAGCGAACGTAGCCAAGCCCAGAATCGTGAGAAGGCCATGGAAATTCTCAAAGGTAAACTTTATGCCTTACGCGAGCTGGAACGAGAAAAAAAACAGGCCGGTATGTACATTAGTAAGACAACTGATATAGAATGGGGGAGTCAGATTAGGTCATACGTGCTCCATCCGTATAAAATGATTAAAGACCACCGTACTGACTATGAAGAAAAAAACGTTGACAATGTACTGGAGCGGGGTGAGCTTGATGGGTTTATAGAGGCGGAGCGAGGTCTGTAAGAAATATGAAATTTAAAAAAGTAAAAATGAAAGAAATTTTCCCCGAGCGTAACAATTTACTATTTACTATTTCCTATTTACTATTGCAGTGACCCCCAACGCATCCGAAGACTCAAATTATGTCTCTATTTAAATCAAAAAGTAATTTCCCAGAAACCCTTGCCATAGTTATTTGCCGTGCGGTGCGTCTGCGACGGGGTCATATTTTTCTAACCTCGCTTCGCTCGCTAAGAAAAATATGATCTACTTCAATAAAGTATCCAAAGTCTACCCCGACAATTCCGTGGCGCTTGATAACGTCACCTTTTCCATCGCGCCTAAAGAGTTTGTATCTATTGTGGGGCACTCGGGCGCGGGCAAGACGACCCTTCTGCGCATGATGCTACTCGAAGAACGACCAAGTACCGGAGAAGTTTCTTTTGAATCCATAAATCTAAACGACCTAAGGGGTGAACATATTCCGCAGTTCCGTCGTCGTATCGGTGTAATTTTTCAAGATTTTCGCCTTCTGTCCACCAAGACCGCCTTTGAAAATGTGGCCTTTGCCATGGAGGCTGCCGGTGTGCCTGACGATATTATTCAAACCGATGTACCGGAAGTGCTTGAGCTTGTCGGTTTGGAGAAAAAAATCTGGAGTTTTCCTCATCAGCTTTCCGGGGGAGAGAAACAGCGCGTGGCTATCGCCCGAGCCATAATCAACCAGCCGGAGATTATTATTGCCGATGAGCCGACCGGGAACCTCGACCCGGTTAATACATATGAAATTATCCAAATTTTAAAGAAGATTAACGACCTCGGCACCACAGTCGTCATGACCACGCATAATAAAGGGATAATCGATACACTTGGCAAGCGCGTTATTACTCTGGAGACGGGCAGACTTATCCGAGACGATAAAGAGGGGAAATACATCCTTTGAATTCAGGAGCAAAGCGACTATAATTCAAAGGACCCAGCTGTAGTTTTTAAAACAACGTTATGAAACATCAAAATAAAGAACAAGGTTCTGTCATTTCAATGCCACACGGCTTTGGTATTAAAACTACGGCTGGGTGCTCAAATTTAATAGTCGCTCCGCTCCTTATTTTCTATGATCTGGCTTGATGTAAAACGAGTAGCAAAAGCGGGCTTCGTGAACTTTTGGCGAAATGGTGTTGTGTCCATTGCTTCGGTTTTCGTAGCCACCGTTACCCTATACACCGTAGGTATCTTGCTTTTGTCGAGCGCGTTTTTACAAGCAAGTATCAGTGAAATAAAAAACAAGGTTGATATAAATGTGTATTTTGAAAAAGACGCGCCAATTGACCAGATAGAGGGGCTGACTAACCGCTTACGCTCTTTGCCCGAAGTGAAAGACGTGGAATATGTCTCTCGCGAACAAGCCCTTGTTGTATTTAAGGAACGCAATAAAGACAATGCTCTGATTATTCAGTCGTTAAATGAGTTACCCGATAATCCACTTGGTGCGGTGCTCAATATCCGCGCCAAAGAGCCGTCCCAGTATGAAGGTATCGCCACCTTTCTTAATCAACAAAAAGAAAAAGCCGTCAGTGCTAGTGGCGCTTCCATTATCGATTCAGTAAATTACCAGAAAAATAAAATTGTCATTGATCGCCTTACCGCTATCGTGAGTGCTGTTGAACGTCTTGGCTTTATGGCCAGTCTCATCTTGGGGCTGATGGCCATACTGGTAACTTTTAATACTATCCGTCTGGCTATTTATAATTCGCGCGAAGAAATTACCGTTATGAAACTTGTGGGCGCTAGCAGGAGCTATATTCGCGGGCCGTTTGTAATTGAAGGTCTAATGTACGGTGTGAGTGCCGCCATACTTGCCACTTTCGCCCTCTACCCTACTACTTTTTGGATTCGAAATACTACTACCAGTTTCTTCGGCAGTTTTAATTTGCTTACTTATTATCTTTCCAACCTCGGCCAAATCTTTCTTGTCTTGCTTGGTACTGGCGTGGTTCTAGGAATGGTCTCGAGCTTCTTTGCTATTAGGAAATATTTAAAGTAAGTAGTAAGTAGTTAGTAGATAGTAGTAAATAGTAAGTAGAAAAAAATGAACACACTTCGACAAACTCAGTGTAAACAAACGAAAACCCGAGCCACTACTTACTACTTACTACTTACTACTTACTAGAGCCCATGCGACCCCACAAATACATCTTCGTGGTCGGTGGAGTGATGTCTGGCGTGGGCAAGGGTGTCAGTTCAGCCTCAATCGGGAGGATTCTTTCCGCGCGCGGTTTCAAAATCAGTTCAATCAAAATTGACCCATACTTGAATGTGGATGCCGGTACTATGAACCCCGTGGAACATGGCGAGGTTTTCGTACTCGACTCTGGTCTTGAGACTGATCAGGATATGGGCAATTACGAGCGATTTCTCGACACGCATCTGCCGGAGGAAAATTATATGACCAACGGTATGGTCTTTAAATATGTTATCGACAAAGAGCGCCGGCTCGGTTATGGCGGAAAATGCGTGGAGCCGACATATCACATTACCGAAGAAATTTTGCGACGCATTAAAGTTTCGGTACAAAAGATGAAACCGGACATTACTGTCATTGAAATTGGCGGTACAGTTGGAGAATTTCAGAACGCTATTTTCATCGAAGCCGCGCGTATTTTAAAATTGCAAAATCCGGCCGATGTTATTTTCGTTATGGTCAGTTATCTACCGGTGCCTTCGAAAATTGGCGAAATGAAAACTAAACCCACCCAAACGGCCATCCGTACTCTAAACTCCTACGGCGTTCAGCCAGACATTATTATTGCCCGAGCCAGTACGCCACTTGATAAAAAACGCAAAGAAAAAATTGCCCAGGCCAACGGCGTGCGCGAAGACCACGTCATCTCCGCTCCCGACGTAGATTCTATTTACGACGTACCGATTAATTTTGAAAAAGATGGCTTGTCCGAAACACTCCTGAAACTTCTCGGTTTGCGCAGTAAAAATGGTCATGCCACGGGGCTTAGCGACTGGAAACGGATGGTTGCGCGCATGCGTGGCGCGAAATCCGCGGTGAACATTGCTGTCGTGGGGAAATATTTTAAGTCTGGCGATTTCGTTCTTTCCGATGTTTACATCTCCATTCTCGAAGCTCTTAAGCACGCAGCCGGCAAGCTCGGTAAAAAAGCACGAATCCATTGGCTTGATTCAGCCGATTTTGACCAGCACGAATCCAAGGAGGCTAAAAGAAATCTTTCTGGTGTTTTACGCAAACTTTCTCATTACGATGGCATCTTGGTGCCCGGCGGTTTCGGCGCTCGCGCGGTGGAGGGCAAGATTAACGTTATCTGTTATGCTCGCGAGAAAAAGATTCCTTACCTCGGTATTTGCTACGGTATGCAGTTGGCTGTAATCGAGTACGCACGCAACGTGCTCGGCTTGAAACGGGCGAACAGCACCGAAATAGCCAAAGATACACCCGACCGTCTGATTGACGTAATGCCGGAGCAAATTAAAAATTTACAAAAAGATGTTTATGGCGGGAGCATGCGTCTCGGCTCATATCCGGCCCTTTTGAAAAAGGGAAGTATGGCCTATCGAATGTACGGAAAAAAGAATGTTATTCGCGAACGGCATCGCCACCGTTACGAAGTAAATCCGGATTATGTGGACATGCTCACGCAGAAAGGACTGATTTTCTCTGGCGTTTCGCCCGACGGGCACTTGATGGAAATTATGGAGCTTCCCGCCCAAAAACATCCATTCTTTTTCGGCACCCAATTCCATCCTGAATTTACTTCTACCCCGCTCCATCCCGGCCCGGCATTTGTAGAATTCATCCGCGCCGCCAGTAGGAGGAGGTAAAACGACAGCATTTGCGCCATGAAGGCGTTATGGTATAGTGTGAGCACAATTATGAAAATCCCAATGCTTGAGATTAACATTCCTCTTTTCATTATCCGTGAAGGTAAAGCCTTTGTGGCCTACACGCCGGCACTCGATCTTTCAACGGCAGGCAAAACGCGCAAAGAAGCCGAGAAGCGTTTTTCTCAAGCGGTACAGATTTTTTTTGAAGAAACAATAAAAAGAGGAACGCTCGCATCCGCACTCCTCGATCTTGGCTGGCAGAAAACCAATCGAGTTTGGATGCCTCCGATTGTTGTTTCCAACGAAATGAAGTCGCTCACGCTCCATGCCTAGAAAGTCAGACGTTTCGTGGAAAGAGTTTGAGAAATTTCTGCTTTTTATCGGTTGCTCATTCGAACGTGAGCGTGGCGACCATCGTATCTTTTGGAGGAGTGATCTCAAGCGACCTGTTATTTTCCCACGTTATAATCCATTGCCTCTTTTCATTATTCGCAACAACCTACGTATCCTCGGACTTTCTTTTAAGCAGTTTGAGGAATTTTTGAAAAGAATGTGAGGAGGAAAACAGAGTATGATTATTATCTTTACAACCATTCACGATCGGAAACAAACGAAGCGCATGGCCAAGGGGTTAGTGATGGAACGACTTGTGGCTTGCGTGAACATACTGCCCGTCGAGTCAGTGTTTCGCTGGAAAGGGAAGCTTGAGGAGATACGAGAGCAACTGCTTATTTTGAAAACCACGAAGAAAAATTTCAAAAAAATAGAAAGATATATCAAAAAACATTCCGGCTACGAAATTCCGGAGATAGTGGCAATACCAGCAAGTGCGGTGCATGCGCCGTACCTGAAATGGGTGAAAGCAGAAACGAAATAATCTTGCAATATTATAATATTCTCTTATCCCCTTATTCGCGCGAATAAGAGGATAAGGAAGTTTTATTTTGAAGGGGGATTTGAAATAGTGGCAACTGTTTCCGAGGGTGTTTCATTGCCGGGTCGTCTAAGGGTAGTAAAATATGTTATACTTTAGGCATGCCAAGTAATTGGAGTAAGGGATTAACAAAGTTTTCTCATCCATCTCTTAGAAAAACTTCTGAGACAATGAAGAAACGAAAATTAGATAACTTTCGCGTTTGGCGCGATCGTATGAAGGTATTGGGGAAAATTAAGTCAGAATATCCGCCACTAAAAAAAGACGGAGACTTGGCAGAATTGATTGGATTAACCTTAGGAGACGGATATCTAGGAGCGTTCCCTCGGTCGGAAGTATTAAGAATAGTTTTAAATTCAAAAAATAATCATTTAATCCAACGCTGTAGGGTGTTGATCCAAAATGTATTTGGAAAGAGTCCAACTATTTCAAATCGCAATAAGTCTGGTGCGACTAACATTACAATTTATCAGAAAAAAATCGGTATTCGTATAGGTATCCCAGTTAGTAGAAAGAAAGATCGCATTTACCCAGTGCCATCTTGGATACAGCAAAGCAAAGTTTATTCCCTACGTTATCTTAGGGGGTTATATGAAGCCGAAGGGCCACATAGTGTCCACAAACCGACATCGACTTACAAATTTGCTTTTGCAAATACAAACGAGTCTATATTGAAAAATGTCTACGAATTGTTAGTATGGCTTGGGTTTCATCCTCATAAAGATGAAAAAAGAGTCCAGCTTTCAAGGAAAAGTGAAGTGTATGAAGCAATGAGTTTAATTGAGTTTAGAAAGTATTAGTATTGCGGGATCTGCTAATGGTAGGCACCCTGACTCTGAACCAGGTAATCTAGGTTCGAATCCTAGTCCCGCAGCATTACTGGACTTCGGGCATAGATTTGCCCGATTTTCTTTTTATCCATTGGCTTTTTCGCAGGTTCTAACCCTGCGGCAATTTTACGGGCTTCATTTGCGGCAGTTTGTATTGGGAATAGCAAATTATCTAAAGAAACATTGAGTTTTTTGTCTTTGAGGATGAGGTCCGAACCTAACGCGGCAAAAATCTCTCTTTTCGCTTCAGGGTTGTTATTCTTCTTTGCTTCGGCAAAAATGGTCGCCGCTTTCTCCGCAAAGTTGAAGCCGCGCTCGGCAATCTCAAGCCAGTTCTCAACTCGTTTGTCTGTGTCTTTGAGAAGCTCTTGAAAACGCTCTTTCTCGGATAGCAGGGTTGTTTTCTTGGTTTTGAACTCACTCTCTGTGATTTCGCCATTTGCTCGCATATCAATGAGGTTGTCTATTCTTCGCACACTCGCTTCATACTCGCGCCTTTGATTGCCGTAGATGTGTTCTCGGTCCGAGACCTCTTTCTCGTTCATCTGGCGTAATCGCGCCACTGCCCATTCTTTGAAATCGGCAGGGATTTGCAGTTTTGCGAGCTCGGCGGCAATCTGTTTCTCAAGCTCGCTTTCTTCTATGGCTAGCTGGGTGCAATTTACATCCATCTTGCGCTTGGTGCAGTGATAGTAAGTGTAGTGATGTACATTGCCGTTTTTTTGATATTTTGTTTTTTCTTCGGCGGTAATCATACAATCACACTCGCCACAGCGTATCGGTCCGCGATACGCAATGTCGCGCTTTTGTCCTCGGGGCTGTGAACGCCTACCGAGCAAGAATTGTATTCTGTCGTATTCCTCGCGGGTAATCATCGGCTTGTGTATCGCTTTATGCCAATTGCCACTTCCTACGGGATACTCAAACTCGCCGTAATAAAATGGGCGGGTAAAAATGAGATAGATATTGCTTCGGCTCAATTTCTTGCTGTTCACGGAACGAAAGCCCCATTCCTCATTCGCCATCTTCAAAATCTGCATTGGATTGTGTCTACCAGTGAGCATCAAATCAAACATCTTTCGTACAAGCTCAAATCGCTCTGGGTCTATCTGAATTGTTTTGTTGCCTCGCTCCGCATACTTGTCATTCAAATATCCAAGCGGGGCAGGCGCGGGATAAATACCCATTTTTGCTTTCTGCTCAAGTCCACGCTTCACATCACGCCCTTTCTTTGCGCTTTCATATTGCGATTGCGAAAGTGCCATCTGAAGCATCCAGATGCCCTCGGGCGTGTTTTCAAAATGATAGGTGGCAAGTTTGAGGTCCGCAATAACTCCAGTGCGTATCATATAAGTGATTTCGCCAGCGTCCTTCTCGTTGCGCGAAAGGCGGTCAGACTTTCTATGATAAATTTCTACTGTCGCATATTCTTCTCCGTGGTTCATGGCATCCTGCTTGCCCGCCTCTGGAGGGCTTCC
>MFKK01000012.1 GCA_001781035.1 Candidatus Jorgensenbacteria bacterium RIFCSPLOWO2_01_FULL_45_25b
TCTTTTTCTGAAATTTTTTCTGGCATGGTTACGCTGTGCATAGAGCGCGTAATTTTCATACCGCCATTTCCGCTTTAATGGACGGATGACACTGATAGTTTTCTAAAGACGCAACTTCATCCAAAAGCTCATAGATTTTTTTCTTTGTTTCTTTTTCATCCGTTTCTTCTTCTCTTGCTTTATCAGCTTTTTTGAAAATTTGAGCAAGATACGCGTCAAGATCCCCGACCGTTTCCATATTTGAAAACGCGGGATTTAGTTTCAGAATTGACAACGGATATGGATTTCTTCCTAATTGTTCTTTCACCTGATCAATGTGATTTTTATAGATATGCGTATCTCCCAAAACGTGTACAAACTCTCCTGGCTCCAACTTTGTTATCGCGGCAATAAGGTGAAGCAGAAGCGAATATGAGGCAATATTAAACGGCACGCCTAAAAACATATCACAGCTTCGCTGATACATCTGAAGCGATATGCTATTATTCGCCACGAAAAACTGAAAAAACACATGACATGGGCAGAGCGCGACCAGCGGTTTTTCCTGCACATCATAATCAAGTTCTGCCGGATTCCAAGCGGTTACGATATGCCGACGCGCAGTCGGTTTTTCCTTAATTGTTTTAATAAGCCGTTCAATCTGGTCAACTTCCTGCCCGTCCGCCCCTTGCCAATGTCTCCATTGAACTCCATAAATACGACCGACATCGCCATCAAACTTGGCGCGCGGTTTCCAATATTGGGCGTTCGCGTTTCCATCCCAAATATGACACTCCAGTTTTTGAAGTTCTTTTACATCCCCCGTTCCCCGAAGAAACCATAAAAGCTCGGCGACAACGCTCCGCCACGCGAGTTTTTTCGTGGTCATCGCGGGGAAACCGCTTGCCATATTGAAGCGCATCTGTCTGCCAAAAACGGAGCGCGTGCCGGTTAGAGTGCGGTCATCGCGGTCGGCGCCGTTTTCCAAAACATCTTCCAAGAGACTAAGATATTGCTTCATGTTTTTTTTATACCGCCTTCAAAAGCTCTTTCTTCGGTTCCTTATTTTTCATAAAAATATTTTCTATCGCCCGAAAGAGAGGTTTTTCAGACGCTCGCCTGGTGTATTTTTTTATTCTTGCGATATTATCTACCCCCTCAACAAGTTCGAGGTAAGCTCCTTCCGCAAGATTATCTCCCGCTTTTTTTCCCTCTCCCCACGCGCGTCCATACTGATAGTTTCTTGATTTCGGACTATACGCCGTCGTGAGAAAATCGCTTAATCCCGCGTATGTCATAAACGATTCTTTTTTTCCGCCTGTTTCAGACAATATCTCCTTCATTTCTTTTACCGCCCGCAGTGCAACGCAAGACCGAAAGTTTGAGCCAAGAGAAAGCCCGTCAGAAAGTCCCGTTCCCAACGCATATACATTTTTCAAAATTCCAAGGAGAGAGACGCTTTTTATATCTTTTGAGTATTCAAGCGCAAGATTTGTTCCCTTAAACATCCGTATTACTTTTTCCGCGTCTTTTTTTGAGGTTGAGGCGAACGTCGCCTTTGTTGGCAACCCCTCACCCAGCTCCTCGGAGAGCATGGGGCCAGACAAGACGCCCAGGGGGTTTTTTGGAAAGGCTTGTTTTAAGATTTCTATTGGCAGTTTATTTGTTTTTCCGTCAAATCCCTTTGTGCAACTTGCTATCATCGCGTTTTTCGGGACGCACGAAAGATTCTTTAGGCTTTCACCGAAAAAAGTTGAGGGAACGGCAATAAGCACGATTTCCGCGCCCAAAAGCGCCTCCTCGCACTTTTTTACCTGCCTTCTGTCTCCCGTCTCCGCAATGTCCCACACACATATTTCATGAGTTTCTTTCTTTGCCTCAAGAATATTCGCGAGCGCTTTTCCAAAACGTCCGAAGCCGATGATTGCTATCTTCATAACTTATTTTTTTATTATACGCCTTTGAAGGAATGATGTGGAGATGAGAAGCCCACCAGCCATATCCATCAAGAGGTCAAGAAGCGTGTCGTCAAGCCCTCCCATAAATGTTCCTTGAGTAAAGATGAAATGATCCAGCGTCCACTCAAAGAACTCCCATGAAACTCCGACAATCGCCGTTCCTCCCACAAGCCAAATGATGAACATGTGGGGTCTTAATTTTCCTCCTTCTTTTTTTAGAAGCGTTCCTATGAGTCCCGCCACGATGCATCCCCCAAGGAAGTGCATGATGATATCCAAAAACCAAAACTCTTGATAGATAAGGTTTGAGGTAAATACAATATTCGCTCCCTGAATAATTACAGCTGATATGAGAAAGAGTCTAAAGGACATGACGCAGGATTAAAGATAAAGGATTAATAGGTTATAAGTTAGGGATTTGTTTTTTTGTTTTTGTTTTCTCACTGAAATAAAAGATGTAAGCGATTTCCAAAAGCCCGAAGGTGTTTACTACAAGGAGCGGGATGAACCACCACTTATCCTCTTTTTTTGCCGCCTTCCACAGGGCATACCCTTTCCATGGAAGAGACCAGAGAAGCGCCACAATGAGAAGGGGTTTATTTTCTAAAAATTCCATGTTGTTATCATTAGACGTCTTTAGACGTCTTTATTAATTTCAAACACTTTTTCTTTTGATGTATTTCCGGAAACAAGGCTTATATCCGCGAAGGTCAGATTAAAATATTCTTTCAGCTTTTTTATAACCGCCTGATTTGCTTTTCCATCCTCCGGCGGTTCGCGCACCGCTACTTCAAAATGTATTTCATCAAGTTTTTTTACATATTCCTTTTTTGATTTTGGCTTTGCCCTGACATATATCTTCATTTTTGTTTCATCCTGATTTGCTTGTAGTGGCAGATTTGATGAACTCAAGAAATAATGGGTGGGGGCGAAGAGGGCGAGATTTGAATTCGGGATGAAACTGCGTGCCGAGAAAGAATGGGTGTGTTTCTTTTGGAAGTTCCGCGATCTCCATAAGTCTTCCGTCCGGAGAGGAGGCGGAAAAAACCAGTCCTTTTTCCTCAAGTTTTTTAATGTATTCGGGATTTACCTCGTACCGATGGCGGTGGCGCTCGCTGATTAAGTTGTTAGTTGAAAGTTGTAAGTTATAAGTTTTTTTATACGCATCGTGGGCGATGGTGCCCTTCTTTAACATCGCGGGGTAGGCGCCTAAACGCATTGTTCCTCCGTAATTTTTTTCTTCCATCAGTTTTTTCTGTTCCGGCAGGATATCAATAACAGGGTGGGAGGTTTTTTTATCTACCTCGGTTGTGTGCGCATCTTTCATTCCCGCCACATTTCTCGCGTATTCTATCACCGCGAGTTGCATGCCATAACAGAGACCAAGATACGGAATATTATGCTCCCTGCAATGGCGAATTGCTTCTATTTTTCCCGCGACTCCGCGCGACCCGAAACCTCCGGGAATAAGAATCCCGTCAAACGATTCCAGGCTTTTCAAATTCTCTTTGAATTCTTTTTTGTCCGGGTCAAACTGTTCGGCATTTAACCATTCAATAACGGGCTTTCGGTTTAGAGCGTACGCCGCGTGCTTTAGAGACTCAATAACCGAAATATACGAATCGCTTAAAAGAAAGTTTCCGGTATCAAAATACTTGCCCACAATTCCAATCCGAACCGAGATGGATGCTTCTCTTACTTTTTGCATAAATTTTTCCCATTCTTCCATTCCCCTCCTTTTTCCTTCCAAATTCAGTTTTTGGAGCAAAATATCTCCTAAATTGTCTTTTTCAAAATTCAACGGAACCTCGTATATATTTGAAACGTCTGGCGCCGATATAACATCTTCGGGGCGCACACTGCAGTGAAAGGCGATTTTTTCCTTTCTTTTTTCATCAATCGGAACGCTCGCGCGCGCGATTACGATGTCCGGCTGGAGTCCCACCGCGTTCACGCTCCGAACCGCGTGCTGGGTCGGCTTTGTTTTCAATTCCGTTCCGCCCACTCCGAGCGCGGGGAGAAAGCTTACGAGAATGAGCGCCATATCATCTTTGCATTTTATCTTTAGCATTCTCACTGCTTCTAAAAACAAAATGTTTTCATATTCTCCCACCGTGCCTCCTATTTCAACAATTACAATATCCGCCTTGTCTTTTTCCGCCGCCGTTTCAATTTTTGATATCACTTCAAGCGGAATATACGGAACCACGCTTACAAATTTTCCGTCATATTCAAGATTTCTCTCCTTCCGAATCACCGAAAGATAGACGCTTCCGGTTGTCATGTAGTTCTGCCTATCAAGGTCGCGATCCAGGAAACGTTCATAATTTCCCATATCCTGGTCGCACTCCATACCATCATCCAACACAAACACCTCTCCGTGTTCGGTGGGGTTCATCGTGCCGGCATCCACGTTCACGTAGGGGTCAATTTTTACCGCCGTAACGCTCAAGCCTCTGGACTCAAGGATTTTTCCTATGGAGGAGCTTGCAACTCCCTTTCCCACTCCCGACATCACTCCTCCCACAACAAATATGTATTTTGTTTTACGCGCCATACCATTAAGCTACCCGAGTTTTTGTTTTTTCTTCAAGATGCAACAGTTGGGTGCTTGCGTAGGCGAGGTTTAGGTGGACATTTTCCTCACTCACGCTCCTTATAAGCCCCCTCGCCTTTTCAAACAAATAATCTTCTGAAAAGTTTGTTTTCGGGAAGTGCTCTATTTCAAGGTGCACCAAAGAGAGAAGCATCACGTGCCCTTCATATCCCATATTTTTCCTGCAACATTCACAAAACGCGCTTTTTTTCATATTTTTTTTACTTTGGTTAGAAAATAAATCCTTGTTCATTGTACCACAGCCTGTCTATCAGACAAATTTTTTAGTCTTTATTTGTTCTTGATTTCGCGGGCATAACATGGTACCGTAAAGAACACGTATGGATAACCTTTCTCGTCCCGTCCGCGAACTTCTTTCCCAGTACGCGCTCTATTTGGAAGAACGGACGCCTCAAGATTCCGAATCAAACATTCAAGTTGATGAGATTGCTTCCAAAATCGCTTCGTTCTACGAGAAACTTCGCGGATTTATTGACTATCAGGAAAATCACCTTATCCGCAAAAATGTTATAGACCGCGTTCTTCGGAGACGCGTTTTTTTGAAGGATATCAGCGGAGAAAAGATTGCCGAGCCTCTTATTAAAGAAATTATCCGGTCCGGCCATCTTCCAAATAACGCTCTTCCCGAGACGAAAATTTACGATGTTCAGCGAATTATTGACACGCTTCTCGCGCTCCTCACCCAGATTGAAGAAACGCCCCATCTTCGCGCTCACGGATTTTCCGACTGGCTTATAGGAGTTTCGGTTTGCGCCATTGAGGAGTGCCTTGTTCCGCCCGATAAGGATAGAATGCTTACGGATGCCATGCTCTCCTCGCTTCGGGAGACACTGCATATCCACGGCGAGACAACCGAAGAAACAGATACGAATGCTCTTCTTTTTATCGCCGTTCAAAAAGCCCTTCTTCACGTTGACCGAGACCAGCTTCATTACCGCCTGCTGGAACTCATGATGCCGGATTGGGAAATCTCCTCGCCGGAGCAGATTCCTTCTGTCGCGGAAGGATTAGTCGCGACACGGGAGAGCATTTCGCGATATATCAAACATCCCCAACTACGATACTTCTTGGCTTTTTGCCATCGGCATACGATTGTGTTCCGTATTCTTGGAGACCTCGTGTTTAGCAGTAAGGGTTTTGAAAATTTGAAGGAAGATGTCGCGAGTCTTTATGAGGCGCGATACCAAAAAGAGAAGGGTAGGCTTTTTCGCATGGCGTTTCTTAGCGTGCTTTCTTTTTTCTTTTCAAAAATTTTAGTCGCAGTCGCGATTGAAGTTCCTGTTGACCTTTTCATCATCCATAACTTTTCCCTTCCGCACATGGTTGCGAACATCATTTTTCCTCCCCTTCTCATGCTTATCATTGTTGCCTCAATCCGCCTTCCTTCCCGCAAAAATCTTCTTCTTGTCCAGCAGGAAATTGAATCTGTCGCGTTCGCGAAGAATCAAAAAAACCGCGCTATTACCTTTCCGAAGAAAAAAAGCCTTGCTCTTTCTCTCCTTATGCAGTTTATCTACCTTTCCGTTTTCGGAATTACGATATATTTCCTTTCGCGACTTCTTCTCTCTTTCGGATTTACGATTCTTAGCATTGTCGTCTTCCTTCTCTTTACCTCGCTTGTAACGGCTGTCGGAGTAAAGATTCATAATCGTTCCCGAGAAATGAGCCTTGAAAAGGCGAGGCCTAAATTTTTTGGATTCATTCTTGACCTTTTTACCATGCCACTCGTTACCATCGGCAAGTGGCTTATGTCGGGGCTTAAGAAATTTAACGTGTTTGTGATATTCGTGAATCTCGTTGTTGAGCTTCCATTCCAACTTTTAATTGAGCTCCTAGAGAACTTCC
This sequence comes from Candidatus Jorgensenbacteria bacterium RIFCSPLOWO2_01_FULL_45_25b, assembly GCA_001781035.1. Taxonomy (GTDB): domain Bacteria; phylum Patescibacteriota; class Minisyncoccia; order UBA6257; family GWB1-50-10; genus 01-FULL-45-25b. The sequence continues at coordinate 6,400 of MFKK01000012.1, forward strand.
ATGAGTTTATGAAGCGAAAGAAGGAGGAGATACAATAAAAATTCCTCATTACTAATTTCTAATACTGTTGTTTCTTCGCGTGCTTTTCCGCCCGTTCCACGATTTTTCTCATAATTTTAACCGCCTCAACCGGATATTCTCCCATCGCCGTTTCATCGGAAAGCATAACCGTGTCCGCGCCGTCTAAGACCGCGTTCGCGATATCGCTCACTTCCGCGCGCGTGGGAAGCGGATTTGTCATCATGGAAATCATCATTTGCGTCGCGACAATCGCCTGCTTTCCTTTCGCGCGCGCTTTTTGTATAAGTTCTTTTTGAACAATCGGCACCTCCTCAAACGGAATTTCAATTCCCAAATCTCCGCGCGCGACCATAATTCCGTCCGAGGCGTCTATGATTTCATCTATATTTTCCAAAGCAACCGCCCGTTCTATTTTCGCTACTATTTTTACCCCGTTAGAAACAACACCTTCCTCACTTTTTTTATTGGCAAGACTTTCGTTTCTAACGAGGTTTGTCCCCCTTTCTCCTATGATGTTCCGTAACTTTTCTATATCTTCTTTTGTCTGCACAAACGAGAGGGCGATATAATCTATTCCCTCCTCAAGCGCGAAAAGAACATGTTCAATGTCTTTTTCCGTCAGCCCGCCCTTCCGAAGAATGGTATCGGGAACATTCACGGCTTTATTTGAGAAAAGCCTTCCCCCGCGCTCCACAACCGCTCTTATTTCCCCTTTCTCCACGCTTTTTACTTCAAGCTGAATCGCTCCGTTTGTGAGAAAGAGGGAGTCTCCCGGATTCATATCTTCGTGCAATTCCGTGTCGTCCAGCGGAATTACATGGCTATTCATTTCCGTTCCATACGCGAATATATATTCTTCTCCTTCTTTCAGGTCTATTCCCTCTTTAGGAAGTCTCCCTATCCGAATTCTTGGCCCCTGAAGGTCCTGCATAATGGGAATATGCCGTCCAAGTTCTTTTCCTATCCGCTCCAGATTTTCTTTCATTGCCCGATACTCCTCTTTCGTGCAGTGCGAAAAATTTCGGCGCACGATATCCATTCCCGCCTCCGCGAGAGCTTTTAATGTTTCGTATGATTCTGATTTCGGCCCGATTGTCGCTATGATTTTTGTTTTGTTTTGCACAATGTTCTGTAGAGTACTTTACCATTCCTTTTTTTGCAAGATTTGTGGCTTTATTATTAACGCATAATAATAAACTACTGCACCGCAAGCGGTGCGGTATTACCGAAGGCAACCCGCCATAGTAACCTCGCCGCAAGTGGCGAGGTATTGTATGTGAAAATAAATTTTAATTGATTCCCAAAAGCTGGCTTAATCGTTCTTTGCCGAAGCCGACCACAACCGTTCCTTCAACTTCTATGACCGGCACACCCATCTGACCGGATTTTGTTATCATATCTTCCCGCGCCTTGTCGTCAAACACGACGTTTTTTTCCTCATACCGGACGTTGTGTTCCTTAAAAAACTCCTTCGCCATTTTGCAATATACGCAAGAGGGCGTCGTATATATTATTACTTGCATACGAAAGAATGTTTAGTGTATTTTTCGACCGTCATATTTTTGCTTATGTTTCTTTTTGCGCCTTTATGATACTTCTTTCAAAGCAAGCTTCTCCCGCTTCATGCCCCCAATCCGAATTTTCTATGTAAAACTCGGGCTCGGGCTTTTCAAAATCAACCGGCACGCGCACAGGGCGCTCCGGATACGGATACCCTCCCTTCCCTCTCGTTTCTTTTTCAAACACGGCGCAGAGCGCGAAGG